>NZ_FZPO01000021.1 GCF_900198655.1 Helicobacter equorum
AATGCTGATATAACAAAAGCATTACAAAATGTAATGTCAGCCTCACATCTTTCAGGTGATAGTAAATCAGTTATAGTCCAGCTTGAAATACTAAATCCACAAGATTTTAATGATGCCCTAAATAGTATCAAAGATAGCCCGAGTGGCTCAAATGTTGATACGATTGATACTTTACAAAAAAGTCTTGGTCTTAAAAATATCTTGTTTTCACTTGATCCTTTTAGTGGTGTGGGTGGTTTCAATACAGCAAGCGCAATATTTGCTCCAACAGCAGCCATTGGTGATCAATATCTAGGCAAGATAGATGATATTTATATAAAAACCCAAACAAGCGGTGGAATGGCTTACCGCAATACAAATCATAATGATTATAAACAAAACATGTATATGCTTGATGTTCAAGGTAAAAGGAAGATTAGCGATAATGCTTTACTTGGTGGTTTTGTAGGGTTAGCTACTGCCAAAACCACAAAACACAATAGTCAAATCAACTCAAATATGTTCTCTCTTGGGGTTAGCTATAATCATGATCTTAATGTATTTGGATTATTGGCTTCAGCGAGTCTTGGAATGAGTTTTAATGATTCTAATAACAGAATCTTATATACTTTTGGGAGCGACACGAACGCAAATTATAAGCATTACTTTGCGAACTTTCAAGTAGGTGCTTATAAAAGTTTCGCGCTTACAAGAGACTACAGATTAATTCCTATTGTAATGATTGATTATAGTGTGATTTATCAAGATAGCTTTAAAGAAAGTGGTGCATTGGCAAAAAGCTATGATTCAAATACAATAGGCTATGCTCGTGGTTGGCTAGGAACAAACTTTAATCATAGATTAGAATTTTCTAACAACTGGCAATTAAGCACTACTCTTTTTGCATTTTATTGGATGAGGTTTAGTGATATTAGGATTAATCAAAGCTTGAGTTTTATAGAAGCAAGCGATCAAAAATTTACCAGTTCAAGTAGCGGTGAAAAGCAAGGTTTGTATGCAGGTATTGCACTAGAGGTTAAAAAAGCAAATGTATTTTTTAGAACAAGTTTTAGTGATGAAAAAACAAGTGCATACAATCAATTTGAGGTGATGCTAAGGGGTGGGATTAATTTCTAGTTTGATATAAATGTCAATGTAGCTTTTACCACGCCAATAAAGGACTTGAAACAAGTCCTGTTGCACGCAATAAATTCCTATCCAGAGCGCTTTGATAGCCTTGTTTCACTTCGTATCGCATTCTCCTTATAAAAATGCGTGTATCATAACGCAAGAGAATGCTAAATGCCCTATTCTTATAGATTGTTTGTTAGTAAGTTTTGCTCTTTCATAGCCTCATAAATTGCGTTGTATCCAGCAAGTTCTTGTTTGCCCACTTTCACCCACGCATTTAAGCCCTCCATTTGCATCATTTTTGTGATGAGAGGATCAGATTTTTTGTTATTTTGGCTAAGAAGCATAGCAGAAAATTGCTCCTTAGATTCACAATCCAAGCTAGGTAGCACACTAAAATTACAATGACAATATCCAGATGAAGCCCAAAAACTCTCTATTGTTGGGTATTCGCCCTGTGTTAAGATTCTAATCCAAGTGCTTGATCCTATACTTCCTGCATCAAGATCACCTTTTTTGATTGCCTCTAACACATCAAATTCGCTTGTTCCTGTGTCTCCATGTTTGCCAAGATCGCTGTTGTAGCGAATAAGTGCTATAGAATCTGCATTTTTACGCCCTTGTCTTGTAAATTCTGCATAAGATTCAAAAATTTCAATCCCTAAGCCAGAATCTTGTTGCAAGTGATAAATACTCATAATCGTAGCTTGTGCAGAATCCAAGCTCCCTACACCAAAGACCTTGCCCTTTAGATCGCTTAGAGTGCGGA
Organism: Helicobacter equorum; assembly: GCF_900198655.1. GTDB lineage: Bacteria > Campylobacterota > Campylobacteria > Campylobacterales > Helicobacteraceae > Helicobacter_F > Helicobacter_F equorum. The sequence continues at coordinate 1,880 of NZ_FZPO01000021.1, forward strand.
TAGAATCATTTTTACGACTGACAAAATGTGTCCTGAAGTCAATGTCGCTATCACGCATTATCAAGGCCTCTGCTGTATTCTTGGTTGCATAAAGGGTGCGAATCCACGCGACATTGGTATTCCAAGCTATATCAATATGCCCCTTAAGCAAAGAATCTACTTGTCGCTCATAATTGCTAAAAAGCACATAATCTAGTTTGCAACCAAATGTATTAGCATAATCTCTAATAATATCCCAGATTGGCACAACCTTTGGATCATAAGCCACTGCTCCTAAAAGTAATGTTTTCATATTCTCTCCTTATGCTGTAATCGCTGAACCTAGCCAGATTTTTAATACATCAAGGCTTGGCGCCATAACTTGTGAAGCAAATGCATCGCGGAAATATCGCTCAAGGGGTAAATGTTTGCTATAAGCCTTTCCTCCACCAAGTCGCATAGCAAGCGAAGCGATATCCATCACATTATGGATAACATGTATGCGACATGCAAACACTTTGGGTGCAAAATCACTTTCTTTAGCGTCAAAACTTCTTGCCGCCTCCATTGTCAAGCTTATACCACCTTGGACTTTCGTATAAATATCAGCCAAATGAATCTTAACTAACTCAATATCACTTAAGCTACTGCCAGTTGTATATTTTCTCTCCTTAGTATGTCCCAAAATACAACGATAAATCGCATCACCCAAACCACTATACACTGCACTAAGTCCAGTAATAAAATACATAATCAAAGCTCCAGAATGTGTCTCTCCATCGCCATCATTTCCTAGCAAAAACTTCTGTGACACGCGCACATCATTGTATTGTATTGGTTTAGAATTATTGCCACGCATACCAAGTCCATTCCAAGTGCCTTGCTCTGCGACAACTCCAGAAAGTCTAGAATCCACAAGCCAAGAATTGTATGTGCCTTGTTTACTACACGAATTTGTATATGTAAGATAAAAATCTGCATATTCTGCTGATGTTACAAAACTTTTGCGACCATTTAGGATTCTAAAATCCCCATCTTGCTTTTCTATAATATCAGGTGCGTCAAAATGTGTCCCAGACCCACTCTCGCTATAAGCAAGAGCAAAAAGTAACTCACCCTTTGCTACTCTTGGTAAAATATCCGCTTTTAGCTCTTTGCTCCCAAACATACTCACTGCATACACAGCGGTATTATGCATCATATAACAAAGCGCTGTTGTCGCGCAAAAACGCCCAAGTCCATAGCAAACTTGCACATGCTCTTTTGCACCTCCACCTAAGCCTCCGTATTCTTTTGGCACAAGCAAAGCAGTAAAACCCTCTTTTTTCAACGCATCAAAGCTCTCTTGTGGGAATCTTCCTTCTTCATCGGTTCTCTTGATATAAGGGGCGATATGTTTTTCCCCAAAATCTTGACATGAAGTCACAATAGTATCTAGTTGTAGCATTCTTAGCTCCTTAAATATAAAATCTTTTGTAAATCACACGGATTTCTAGGTATCATGAAGCTACCTTTTGAAAATCTTACCCACATATAGCCAAGCAAAACTTCCAAAAAATAACCTACATAAAATTTGGCGTGTGTGCCCTGCTCAAATCTCTTGCCAATTCTTCATCTATGCCACATTCTATAAGTCTTTTGGTGCGATTAGATTCCATTTTTTGTTTGAGATCTTCTACCGCCTCAAAGCCTTGTTTGATTTTGCTCACCTCATCACCCCCGCCAGCAAAAATAGCCAACGATTCTAAAAGTAGCGTAGATTCGGTGCTAAATTCATCAAGATAGTGTTTGCGTTTAAACACAATATCTTTTAAAAAGCTAATTTTAGCAGGGTTGTGTGTGAGGGCATTTTTGACATTATTAATCCCATAGGCGACATGCCTTTTTTCATCTTTGCACGCTAAGGAAAGGAGTTTTTTAGTAGGTTCATCTTGTGCAAAGTCTTCTAAGAATCTAAGCAAATCAATAAAAGTCCCTTCACCCATAGTATGCAATAAAAAACTCGATGCAAAATAATCACGTTCTCTAAAAAGAGTATATAAGCTTTGTTGTGTGGCTAGGGTAGAGTATTGCAATCCAAGTCCTGTGGCTTTTGCACGCTTGATAAAAGTCTCTATATGCCTTGCTTCATCACCAATAATACTAGAAAGCAACAAAGGCACTTCGTGAAAATAAGGAGAAATTTGTGGCAAAAATTTTGAAGGCACATACAATGCAGAGAGTTCATTTTCAACCAAATATGTCATAATTTGGGCAATACTAGTTTCCATAATCGGTGAAAAACGTGGAATCTCGCTCCAGCAGATATCGTGTGTGGCATTCCATTGCGCATTTTTAGAATCTTCATAAATTTTTGTGATATTTTCACTCCAAATAACTTCTTTGGCGCTAAGAGAAAAATAATAGTTTGGACTCCCAACTTGTGGCTTACTCCCTCTTGCACTTAAGCCAAACTCACTAGGCGCAATGGGGGCTAGATCATATGCCTCGCTACAATCTTTATGTGAAAAATCACAAAAACTCGTATTGGAACATTTTTTGAGATAATATGCAAAGCCCATGCTAAGGCTTTGTGTTTTGCAAAATGCTTCACCCTTAAATTTGCACCAAGCCCCAAGCTCTGCTGATAAATTACCATAATCACTCAAAATCTCAATCACATCGCCTCTTTCCATAAGAAGCAAGGCATTTTCTAAACGCATGAAAAAGAGCTTACCAAGCGGAATATCACCCATAATAATAGAATGTTTGTGTTGCATAGGATTCTTTTATTCTAAAATACAGCAGGATCTTTGTTAAAGAGACAGGAAGATTCTAGCTTGTTGGTCTCACACGGAAACTTTGAATATATGGTATAAAGACAATCCTTAGATTGTGCTAAATTGTGGAATATAGGGATCAATGCTGCGCTTTATGTGGCACGCCACCTTTAGCACCAATATGTGCAATCTCTCCATACTCATCTATATCATAAGCTTGTCCAAATCCCTTAACAAAACGTCCTTTTTGCAGATGTAACTTGAGAAGATGAAAATCTTGCATACCACGCACTACACAAACACCACCATCTTTCCCTACACGAGATTCAAAGCTATCATATACCGCATCAAAAAACGAATCTCTTGGCAAAAACTCTACATGCACATCATATGTTAGCCTCGTGCGTGCCAAAAGTATATTTGCCTTACTCTCATCTTCTATAAACATTACTTGGGCAGATTTTGGGTGCATTTGGAGATTCTTAAAATGTTTGGCTACCTCGCTAATATAAAGATAATAGCCACCCTTATAACGCAACAAAGGCGAATAACTAAGACAAGGTATAGAATCTTGTGAAAGCGTAGCAAGCACAACAGAATTAAAATTATCTCTAAAAGCTTCTATTTCCTTAAGTATTGCATGATTTTCCACTTTCTACTCTCCTAATATATGCTTTAATCTTGTTGCTATGCTTCACACAAATTTTGTTTATCCGCGTAATTGCTCCAAACGCTCACGCCTAGATCCTATATCAGTGATTTGAATCCCAAAGTTTCCATCCACGATCACCACTTCACCACGCGCTATGACTTTATCATCAACAAGAATCTCTAGCGGATCATTGGCAAGTTGATTAAGCTCAATAACACTTCCTATATCCATAGAGATGACATCTTTAAGTAGCATTCTCTTTTGCCCAATGCGCACCTTGACATTAAGGCGCACATCTAAAATCATATTGATATTTTTAAATTCAGTGGCTGAAAGTGCGTGTGCCTCTGGGGTATGTGCCTCTGTAGCTTGGGATTTAGGTTCAAAAAGCTCTACAAAAGATTCTGAAGCGAGTAGGACAAAATCTGCATTTAAAGAATCTAGCGTGAAATGAAAAATATATGCTTTTTGGAATCTACTTAGATCAGTGCTTTGCTCTACAAAATCTATTTGTGTGCATGTAAAACTTAGTTTTGGCAAATCTTTTTGTGATCCTATATTCGTAGCTATGGCACCAAAAACATTGGAGACAATCTCTTTGATAGCATCAAGATCATCACTACTTAGATCCTCTTTGCTCTCGCCATCGCCTCCCAACATCATATCAGCCAATACGCTACCCATAGCCGATGGAATCACCACTGCAAGCTCGCCACTACCATCACCGCCGACTTTAATATATGCTATGCCATATTTTGCAGGAAGCATATCAAGACTTACATTATTATCGCTTGTGTGCTCTACACTTGCACTCCGCCCCATTAATCCTTCAATAGTAGCGATTGTCTCTGTGATAACTAAATCAAGAAACTGCTTCATACGATCTCCTATTCGCTTTCTTCTTCTTCAAGATCAATAACTTTATTTTTACGCTGTGCTTCAAGCATTTCAAGCACTTCTTTAACATAATCTTTTTCTGTTTTGATAACTTCTTTAATACAGATTGTTTTGCGATAGCGTTGCAGACCTATGGTAGCAATATACTTTTCTCTCCCATCTATGCACACACGCACCTTATCATCTGCAACAGAATCAAGGCGCACAATATCCCCTACCTGCAAATCCAAAACTTCTCGCAATGTCAAGTCTGTCTCGCCAATAAATGCCGAAACAATAACATTTGCCCCAGCGACAAGTGCTTGAAGTTCTTTGTTACGAGATTTTTTAGAGCTTGTATCGCTAAGCATTAAATCTCTTGTCGCTAGGCGAGAAAGCACTGTTTCAAGAGCAATTACAGGGTAACAAATATTCATCATACCACTAGAATGCCCGATGATAATCTCCATAACTACCATAATCACAATCTCATTTTGTGCCACAATTTGCACGACATTTGGACTAGATTCTTTAGCATCAATGCTTGGAAAAATATCAGTAATCGAAGACCACGCCTCTTTGAGATTTTGCATCATTTGGCGCAAGATCGTATCAAGCAAATTTAACTCTATATCGCTAAATTCTCGCGCATTCTCGTATGGATCACCCTTGCCACCCAAAAGCCTATCAATCATAGGAAACGCGATACTAGGATTTATCTCTAGCACGCCACTTCCCTCTAGAGGCTTCATAGAAAAAACATTAAAGCTTGTAGGGCTTGGCAAGCTCATCAAAAATTCCCCATAAGTCATTTGATCCACACTATGGAGCTGAATCTCCACAATCGATCGCATAACAGCAGAAATCTGTGAAGAAAGGGACCGCGCCATTTTATCATGAATACTCTTAAATGCTCTAAGCTGCTCCTTACTAACACGATTTGGACGCTTAAAGTCATAAAGTGTTACTTGCTTTTGGTGGAGGACATCCTCTTTTTCTAAACTCTCGGCATCCCCACCATCATCGACAACTTCTAAGAGTGCGTCTATCTCTTCTTGACTTAGAATATCAGCCATTAGTTTCTCCTAGTGCAAGGCGTATCTTTTTGATCACTTCTTTTGCTATTTGTGAAATGCGAGATTCTGTAATACCCAAAACTTCACTAATTTCCTTGAGGCTTAATTCTTCGAAATAATACAGCTGGATAATCATTTGTTCTCTTTGGCTTAAATCTCTCAAGATTTTAGAGATAATTTCGATAAGTTCTTCTTGTTGCAAATCCTCTAAAATATTATCCCCAACAATAGCATTATATTGCTCATCAATTGGCACAAGTGCGTAAATATCACTCGCCACACGCGCTTCTTTGATTTTTGCTACCTCTTCATTAAGCACCTTAGCAAGATATTCATCGCTTGGTTCTTCTTGATATTGATTAAAATATTTAGAAACCTCAAGATCTATGCTTTTTACAAGTTTTCTATTGGATCGCGACAACACATCAAGAGATCGCAAATAATCCAACATAGCACCATTGACACGCGTTTTTGCAAAACCCCAAAACGAATCATTAATCGAGCTATCATAGCGTCTAGCAAGTTTCACAAGCTCTTCTGCGCCTATGGATACCAAATCCATTACATCAATTGAGCTTGGCAACCGCTCTTTTAGGCGAAACGCCATAGCTTTAACTGCCGGCAGATATTGTGTAGCAAGTTCATCTTGTGCATATTTGAGATTCTGATTATAGGCATTTGTTTGCTTTGGCATACTTGCTACCTTTTGTCCTTATATGTATATTCTTTAGGCATTAGCACCTTCTTCTTCTTGATCAGATTCTATACTTTTCAAAAACGCACGAATCTTTGCCACCTCGCGTTCCCTTTTGTCAAACTCTAAGCGATAGTATTCTAAGTTTTGTTCTAACTTGTCTTTTTTAACACTTGATCTACTAAAATCCAAAAACCAAAAATACAACGCGATAGATGCGGCAATGATGAGATAGATTCCAATGGTAGTGATGATTGTCCAAATTACTATAAATGACGGATCTTCAAACTTTACAATAGAAAAAGCAAGTCCTATGAAAAATCCCGAAACAATGCCAAAACTCATATAATTATCTGGCTTCATCACTCCCTACCTACAAATACCCCAACATTCTTTTGAAAAAAGAGCCTAATGCGCTTTGAGATTGTAAAAGCATATTTTGTTCCACAGAAAAGAGTTTCGATTCTAAAGCAAAAATCTGTTTTAGAATCTCATCAAGTTGAATCTTCGCCGACGAAAGAGGTTGGGCTTTGTAAAATAATTCCCTAGCTCGTGTGGCCTGAGAGATAACATTGCTTTGTGCCAAAAACCCCAAATAATGCAAGTGCAATGAGGGAATCTTTTCAAATGCCACATTCCGTATGCGTTCATACACTACCTTTGCTTCCTTAGCATTTTGTGCCATATTGATAATAAGCGCGATGTCATTTTTACTTTTGGCATTAAGCTTGATAGTGGCATATGCATCAGTAAGAGCAGAGGGATCGCGCATAGTTACCACAATTAGCATATCACTAGCATCTAAAAATTGCTGTGTTACACCGCCTATCCCAGCACCTGTATCAATAATCATATATTCTACAGAATCTAAGATATTACTTTCTTCCAAAAAGCGTTCTAAAACACCGGTATTTATGTATTTTAAAATTTCATCACCACTATCACCGGGAATAAGATATAATCCATTTTCAATCGTATGCACCACCTCATTAAATGAGACTTCCCCACGCAATGCATGTAAGATATTGTAGGGTGTTTTTACTCCAAAGATCAAATCAAGATTTGCTAAGCCTATGTCGGCATCAAAAATGGCAACTTTTTTGCCACTCTTCCATAATGCATATGCAAGATTGGCGCTTATGCTAGATTTTCCTACACCACCCTTACCACTAGTAACTGCAATAAAGCGTGTCGTGCTGTATTGCACCTTGGAATGCGATCGGACAAGATCTTGGAGGGCGCTAGCTTGATGAGTAGGCATACCAAATCCTAAAAGTTCTGTTTTTCTTGAGGTTTTCTAAAACCCTCTAATAAACAATCCACAAGATAATCGTTTGTTGCCACAAGTAAATCATTTGGCACACTTTGCCCTATGGAGAGATAACTTACAGGTTTTTTGGTCTCATAAATAAGCGAAAACATATTGCCAAAATTTCTACTCTCATCAAGTTTGCTAAAAATCAAAGTATCAAGCTCTAAACTTCCGCTAAATGCATTGTATGTATCACGCAAATCCTCATATTTGGCATTAAGCGCAAGGACAAGAGAGACATCGATTTTATAGTCATTGTTGATATAGTTTTTTAACGTTTCAAGCTTTTGCTTGTCGTGTTGGGAATGTCCGGCAGTATCGATAAGAATATAATCACAATGCCTTAGTGAATCTATAGCTTTGCCAAACTCATCTGGCTCTACCACCGTGTCAATACTTAGGCGCATCATACGCGCATATGCCATCAGCTGATCAACTGCGGCGAGTCGATATGTATCAAGTGTGATAATGCCCACCTTATGTCGCTTTTCCATCATCAAGGAATACCGCGCTGCAAGTTTAGCTAATGTCGTAGTTTTACCCACGCCTGTAGGACCAACAAACATCATAATGCGTTTTTGTCCTACCTGTAGATTCTCGCTACGACAATAAATCATCTTACGCAATACTTCACGAAAATATCGCTTAATTGTCGTGGAATTCTCTCGCATTCTTAGAGGCATTAATTCAATACTTAGGCGCATAATCATATCCAAATGCTCTTTATTCATGCCACTACCCTTAGCGATTCTATAAATCTCTGCAAACTCTTGAGGTATTTGTAGCCCTTCTGGTGCGCGCTCTTCCCAAAACATATTTTGGATAATTTTCATCTTGTCATTAATCTTATCAAGCTCTTGGCGAATCTCTTTAAGCTCACTGCGTTCAAGCTGGGCTTGATTAATGCGAACGCGTTGCATATCTTCAATTTTAGAATCTACATCTTTTGATGTGGGTGTTTGGGCGACATCCTTATAAGGATTAGCATTTGTAAGATTGCTAACAACTTTTTTGGGTGTCTGTGGTGGAGTGCTTGGGAGCTTTGTAGGGACATTGGCAATCTCTGAAATCTCGCGCACCGCATCACTTAATTGCAAACTCACCTCATCAAGCCCCTTATCTTTTTCCTCACGCTTTTTGGCAAGTTGTCTTTGCGCAATTTCCTCTAGTCTTTGTTGCACACTATTTTGCACGATATTTTGTGAATCTGTTGTGTTTTGAGTGGTTATATCCTCATCAATCATCACCGTCATTTCATACAAACCTGCTTGATTGAACGTTTTTTTGCGCACTTCTTTTGTCTCGACGACTTGAGCATCTTCTCCAAAACTATCTCGCGCCTTTTTCATCGCTTCTGCAGGAGTTTCTCCCATAAAAGTATGCAGTTTTTTTGCCATAACACCCCTTTAGTGAAACTTCATAAAACTCATCGGTATACACACACTCTCTCGGTTTTGCCAATGTGGATGCGGGATTGTAAGATAACCTCGCTTTAAAATCAATGTGTTAAAAAAAATTATGTCAATATCCATGATTCTTGGTGCATTTTTAAATGCGCGTTTTCTAGGGCGACCAAAGCGTCTTTCTAGGTAAAAGACTAGAGCATACAATTCTGTGAGAGTATATGCTACGTGCAAAAAAAGCGTGGCATTTATAAACGATGGTTGATGAATAAACCCAAAGGCTGGATTTTGTAAAAGTGGGCTAGATTCTATATGTGAGATATTGGGGTTTGCATGTAGCACTCTTATAAGATCTCTAAAGGCTCTAAGGGTTTGGGGCTGATTACCACCTATGCCCAAAAGCACTGCATTATGTCTGTTAGAATCTCGATGTGTTTTACTAAACATTTTTGGATACTGCCTATTCGCGCTTAGTGTGAGATTCAAGCCAAACCTTTTGTGATTATTTATAAAAAGCAAATACAATTATAAGGTAATTTTTTTTAAACAAGGATAGATCATGAAAGCTTTTTTTTTACTCTTTGTATGCCTAAGCATAGCCACAAGTGCAAGCTTTGAAAACAAGCTCACCGCACTTATTAAACAACGCACCTCCCAAGATGTCAAAGTCCTAAGTGTGCAAAACCTCAAAAGCTCTGAATCTCTAAAGCTTATTATCATGCAAACAGGCGACCTTAAAGTCCCATTATTTGCGACAAGCGATGCAAGTTTGATCTTTGGTGCAACAAATGTCTTTTTTTCTCAAGATCTCACAGATTCTGCTGATGTTGCAAACTTTATCAAACAAGCACAAGGCAGTAGCCAAAAAGTCGATAACAAAGAAATAGCAAAACTTTTCCAAACACTTAAGCCCCACGAGATGATTTCCCTAGAATCTACTAAACAATCCTCAAAAATTACCTACATAATAGCAGATCCAAACTGCCCATCATGCCAAAAAGAAATCCAAAATCTCCAAAAATATCTCAAAGAAAGCAATGTATATATTGTGCTTGTGGGATTCTTAGGTAAAGATTCTGCACTCAAATCCTCTATGTTGCGCCAACGCTTAGCAGAACAGCCCAATACACAAGCAAAGGTCGCCTTACTTCAAGAAGTCTTTAGACACGGATATGAATTACCCAAAAAATACGCAAATGATGATTTTAGCGACATTATGTCATTAAGTGAGCGTGTAAGTGCAGCAGGTATAAATTCTGTGCCTTATATTTACGAAAAACGCCAAGAACCTTAAAGCCTTTTTTACCTTATACACGCTACAATTATGAGAAAGAATGAAGGAGAGCACTATGCGATTAAAAGCCCAACACGCACCATATATAGCAAACAAAATCGGTTTAGATTTGGTGAATGCGAATTTTATAACACTCGAGGGCTCATTAGAATCGCTTAGTGCAATTGCTCTACAAGTCTTGCAAGAAAACATTCAAGCTGAACGCGCTATCGATGAAAAAGTGCGGGAGTTACTCGAAGAATACACAGATGAGATAGAAGTGTATCGAATGGATGAAGGCGATATGTTTAGAATGTTTAAACGCCAAATCGCACAAGATGAAAACTTCTCTCTTAGATGGGAAGAACGTTGCAGCGATCTCTCACACCACATTCTCACAAAACTTCTCAAAGAAGATGTGATTACATTTAAAGTATCTGATATCATCATCAAAAACATTATTCATAAATCTATCAACGAATATTCCAAAATCTATGAAAAAAGTGAAGAGGAAGTCCTCAAAAAACTTGAAAAATACAAAAAGAAGCTTGTATATGGAAGTGAAGAATATGAGATTGTCTTTGCTAAGTTGTATGAAGAAGAATTACGCAAAAGAGGGCTTGCCTAATGCTCGATACATCACCGCATCACGATCTTAAACCAATCTCTTTATGTTTTGAAAATGGCGTCTTTTTGCAAGCCAAAAGTTTTGGTGCAGAGGGTAGCGCAGTAGGCGAAGTAGTCTTTAATACCTCATTAAGTGGCTATGAAGAAATTATCACTGATCCAAGCTATGCAGGGCAGTTTATCACATTTAGTATGCCAGAAATTGGCATAGTGGGCGTGAATCCTCAAGATGAGGAATCTACCAAAACATTTTGCAAAGGCGTGATAGTCGCAAATTATAATGAATTTTACTCAAACTTCCGTGCTACGCAGTCTTTGGGAGATTTTCTCAAGGCTCAAAATATCATTGGAATCTGTGGTATTGACACACGCGCACTGATTAAAATGCTAACCAAACAAGGTTCAATGATGATGGTAGCTAGCACACATATCCACGATGCACAATCTTTAGCCACACAACTAGCCTCTGCACCACATATTCAAGACATTAACTACATCAAACAAGTTTCCACACCCACGCCATACACACACCAAGATTCTGTATTTAGCTTTGAAAGCTTGAGTTATGCTAAACCGCAATGGCATAAAAAAATCCTTGCCATAGACTTTGGTATAAAGCGTAATATCCTTAATGAATTAAGCGCAGCAGGGCTAGAGGTGGAAGTGATACCTTATACTTTTAGTGCCGATGAAGTATTAGAGAGATTTAAGCGTAAAGAAATAGGTGGCGTATTCCTCTCTAATGGACCAGGAGATCCTCTTGTGCTTAAAGATGAAATTGCACAAATACAAAAACTTACTAATGCAAATATTCCCATTTTTGGCATTTGTCTAGGGCATCAGCTTTTAGCTATCGCGCATGGCTTTGAAACGTTTAAATTAAAGTTTGGACACCATGGGGGTAATCACCCAGTCAAAAACCTCATCACGCAAGAAGTTGAAATCACTGCACAAAATCACAACTATTCTGTCCCAGATTCTATAGAATCTATTGCGCAAGTTACACACAGAAACCTTTTTGATGGAACGATTGAGGGACTTAGATACCACAATAAACCTATTTTCTCTGTCCAACACCACCCAGAAGCAAGTCCTGGACCAAAAGAAGCACGTAAGCTCTTTGCTGAATTTGCTAATATAGTACATGAAAGCTTGTAAGGTTTTCCATTTATATACATTAGAGATTGATGAAATGTAACTTCATTTTGAGACTTCTTTGGATTCTTTAAGAATAGTTTTTTGTGTCAAATTTAACTCTAGGGAATTATTCCTCTTGCCCAAATACAAGCCCAATAATCCCCACACAAAAGAAAACAATGCCCCTGCCAACAAGCTTATGTGTACGCTTATTTGAGTCAAAATCCCTTCTAATTGTGCAGAAAGTGCATCACCACCACGATACACAACCGTATCGAGGAAAATTTTGACCTTATATTTGACGTTAGAATCAAAAGGTACAAAAAGCATTTCTCTACCTGGCTTCACCAAAGCATATTCACCAATACGTCTAATACTCATAACAATCACCAAAGGTAAAAAAGCAGGATGCACAAAAATAAGCCAAATAAAACCAAAGCTAACGATAAATCCTAGGACAGAAAGCAGAAATTTTATACCAAAATATTGCGTAATTTTCGCTGTCAAAAAAACTTGGATAATAAAACTAGCAATTTGTACAATCAGGTCAATATAAGCGAACGCTTGTATCCTTTCCTCTCTTGTACTAAAGAGTTCTTTAACAATTCTAGCTTGTTCCATATATAAAAAAGTACTAACACTACTTAACAATACGATAAAAGCCACAAAGGCTAAAAGATAGGGTGATTTTACAATAAGCCCAAATGCCTCAAAAGGATTCTTAGCTCCAACAGGCTTAGAAAAATTTTTAGCAAAATCCTCTTGTTGAGTTTGGGGTAATAGATGCCTCGCTTCTTTGATGAGTAAAGATTTTAGCCCCAAAACTATAGATAAGAAGATAATAGAAAGACAAATATAGTGATTTTGACCCACAAAATTGATACCTACGCTCACTAAAAAAGCTCCACCGATACTACCTAAAGATGCACCAGCAGAGATAATTCCAAAAAGTCTATGACTAGAATCTTTTGTAAAAATATCAGTTAGCAAGCTCCAAGCACTTGAAATAACAAACATATTAAAAATAGAAACCCAAACATAAAAAATCCTACACAGCCAAACAAAACTTTGAGTATGAGGAGAAATATAAAACAAAGCAACATAAAACAAAACTAAATGAATAATAAAAAAGCCATAGATAACAACTAAATAATACTTTTTGGGTATCTTAGCGCTTAAAAACATGGCTAAAACAGAACTTAAAATGGTAGCAACCAAAGTTCCCAAAAATAACCATTTGAGTGAATCTTCTCCCCCCTCTAAGCCCAAAGAGTCTCTAATGGGACGCAATATGGCATAACTAGCAAAAACTAGAAAAATAAATAGGGTGCTATAAATTAAAAGCTTAAATTCTTCTTTTCTAATACTTAAAAGCTTAGATATATACTGATTTTTAAGCATCGACATTCTTTGAAAGAATACTAGGATATTAGTCCTAGTATAAGTTTAAACTAACGCTTCTGTTGTTTGAAAGTGAGACATGTCATAGCTACTTAGCTTGGTGCCATCAATTTCTCCATAGGCTTCTTGCAAGGTGCTTAATAAAATCCTCGAGTTGTCTAAAGTCACATCACGTGAAAAACTTAATAATGCCCAGTTATTATCCCATTGATCGAAAGCTACTTCCATAATTCGATTGAGGGGTTGATTTTGATGAAACAGATCGATAGCTAAAATAACATCATTAGGCACCCAATTTTTATCAATTTTCACGGCACTTCGTGTGTAGGTTTGTGGTGTACTTATAGGGTGTGTTTTTTCTCCATAACGACTTGCATCAAGTTTTAGTCCAAAAGCCTCTGTGGCAGGGATTCCAACAGATCTACACATAGCTACAAAAACAGAAGAGGCGCTGATATCTTCACCCCTCATAATCTCTTGTCCGTTGTTCTGCCTAATACTACGAATACCCTTTACACTTTCAGCATCATTAAAGGGGATGTGACTAACCACCCATTCAAAAATTTTACGTGCTTTATTAGAATCTGTATCTTTAAGAGATACCAAGGACTGGGCTATATCAGCTATAACACCATCTGTACGTATATATCTATCATTCGCAACACTATAGTCAAAATCTGGCACTGAAAGAGTATTTTTAGTCAAATAAGTGGCAAGATCGAAGCTAATTTTTAAATTCTTTTGTCCTGCACTGTCATCATCCCAAGTTGCATGAAGCATAGGTGTTTGCTGGTGACGTTCAAGAGTATATCGACTAAAATTTCCTGTTACATTAAGGTTATAGGGATTCTGAAAGGTATGAGGCATAGCTAACGGGGACCATAGGCTAATAACCTTAGCTGTATCAAATTGCATATTATGCTCAAAAGATAAACTAAAAGTTCTTGTTGCTAGTGTATTTTGTTTTGCCTCTACAAAATAACCACTCATCACGGCCAATCCCGCACCTACACCAACTCCCTTTAAAAAATTCCTTCTTGAAACAGATGTTTTATTCATAGATGTCCTTTAATAGGATACCTGCTTACACAGGTATCAAAATTTATTTAGTAAGCTTAAGAAGTTCTCTCACTCGTCTACCATAGGCTGGATCAGCTTTTGTAAAGTGCTGTAATTGCACATCAATGATCTTCTTATTGATACCCATCATGGTACCCGCAATTGTTTGACAAAGCCTTTCTTTCTCGGCTGCGGACATAAGACGATACAAATCTCCGGCTTGGGTGTAGTAATCATCATCGTCCTTTCGATAATCCCATTGCCCCAATTTTGTTTCCTCTTCAAAAACCTTAGGATCCAAAAGAGGCTCTTTTAGTTTCCAGTTGTCTTGATAGCCTGACAAGAGACTAGGATTATAATTTCGAGTGCTTCCATAATACCCATTAGTCATATAACCATCACGAACGGTGCTATGAACAGGAACTTTAGGAGCATTGATAGGTAACTGATGGTGATTAACACCTAAACGATAGCGATGAGTGTCGCCGTAGGCAAACAATCTACCTTGTAAAAGTCTATCAGGACTGTGTCCGATACCAGGAACAATAGCTGCGGGATTAAATGCAGCTTGTTCAACCTCAGCGAAAGTATTTTGTGGATTCTTATTCAAAGTCATAATACCCACCTCAATCAATGGATAATCTCTATGACTCCATACTTTTGTTACATCAAACGGATGAAACTTATACTTCTTTGCATCTGATTCTGGCATTACCTGAATAGAGAGCCTCCACTTAGGGTAATCTTTTCTTTCAATAGCTTCAAATAGGTCCTGTTGATGAGAATCCATATTTTGAGCACGCACCTTAGCCGCCTCATCATTTGTTAAGTTTTTAACACCTTGCAAAGTATGAAAATGGAACTTCACCCAAAATCTTTGATTTTTGTCATTAATTAAACTAAAGGTATGGCTACCATAACCATTCATGTGTCGATAACTAGCAGGTATTCCTCTATCCCCCATAAGATAAGTCACTTGATGTAATGACTCGGGAGTTTGACTCCAAAAATCCCACATCATTTCTGTATTTTGCATACCTGTTTTAGGATGGCGCTTTTGGCTATGAATAAAATCAGGAAACTTATAGGGATCTCTAATAAAAAAGATAGGTGTATTGTTACCTACTAAATCCCAATTCCCTTCTTCTGTGTAAAATTTCACCGCAAAACCCCTAGGATCTCTAACCGCATCAGCACTACCTTTCTCCGGTGCCACGGTTGAAAATCGGATAAACATAGGTGTCTTAGTGCCTTTTTTAAACACTTTCGCTTTCGTATATCTGCTAATATCTGCTGTTGCTTCAAAAATACCATGAGCTCCGCTACCATGAGCATGTACAACTCTTTCTGGGATTCTTTCTCTATCAAACGCTGCAAGTTTTTCTAAAAACCACACATCCTGTAACAACAAAGGTCCTCGAGGACCAACACTCGTTACATTCTGATTGTCACCCACTGGTCTACCAGTTGTAGTGGTTAATTGTACAAAACCTTTATCCATATCTCACTCCTTACAAAAAATTATTATGAGTGGATACTATATCAGAAAAATAATTTACATTAGTTAATATAAATTATTTTTTGATACGAAATTGTATGATTTACTCGAACCATACATGTGTGTAAAATCTTAGAAGTCATTATTTACTTAAATCATTCATACATGTTGCTCTACAATGCTCAAGGCTTGGCGAAGTTTTTGTGGCTCTATATAAGCATTCTCTTGCCCATGGTGCATTGAAGTATCGTGCGTCTCACCAACCATATACAAATACTTTTGATGCTTTAATAACACACACATTTGAGGTCCAAAATCATGATGATATTGAGGAAAAATCTCAAATACCACTGCATCGCTTGGTGCAAAAAGCACATTAGCCAATCCCGCTCCATGCATACTCGCAATAACTTTAGCTTCTTGCATAAGTGCTATTTGCTCTAAAAGGCTCAAGCCATCTGGCAAAATGATCTCATACCCATATTCTGCAAATATTACCTCTACTTCTTGTGGATTTTCAAAGTTACGATTAGAATTTTCTGGTCGTTTAAGAAAAATCTTGCGTGATGGATGGGATGAGGTAGTATCACAAGCAAGGCGTGTATAAAAATCTAAAATATTAAGTGGTAGTGAAAGTGCATGACTCCACAATATGCGATCACGATATTCCAAAAGCTCTACATCAGCGGTGAGCGTAGGCAATACTATGCGATCTGCACGTATAAGTCGATGTGGTTTAGGAGAGAGAATTTTGTCTGTTGGAATTTGCAAAAGTGCTGCCATTGCTTTTGCAAATGGTGTAGAAGTATCAAGAATATAATAATCTATCTCTACCTTACTCTCTAAAATCTGAAGCATACTTGAAACACTCTCCACGAGATAATGGTAATAATTAGAGCTTTGATGCATAATGGCAACTGCGCCATGTATATTATGAGTTTTAGCAGTAAAAAATTTCAACCACTTGTATATTTGTTTAAACACAAACAATGCACGACGTAGTGCATTTAGTCCTCGTGGTATGGCAAATTCATGTGGCATAGCAAATTCATGAGTAATATATGAAGTTTGTGAAATGAGTGTTTTTTTGGATTTTGTAATAAGAATTTCAGAGCTATCCGAGTAACAATACGCATCAGCAAAAACCCTCACCCTTAGAGGCGCTAAAGTGCGTGTATATGGACGAAAAAATCGATGATAACTGCCAAAAATATCACGAAAATGAAAATTAGCATACTGCTTTGAAGAATACTTGGTATTATCTATAGGATGTAAATCCCCCCCCCCCGAGAGTATTTACTAACTCATCCAATTCGGATGTATCTTTGTATGTATAGATTCCATTGCCACACATAAGGATATTTTTGCTAGGATATACTTCTATGTCTTGAATAATCTCTCCCTCTGCCTTAGCTTGTTCAAATGTCGTCGTCCTAGATTGTAAAACCTTACATAAAAATCGCAACATAATATACTCCTTATGATATAGATTTAGGTAAAAGTGTGAAGTGCGTGATTTCATTGACACTGCCCACGCGCATAGGTGCTCCCCAATACCCCGTGCCTTGATTAATGTATAGATAGCACTCCGCAAAGCCTGGCAGTTTTTTTAATCCCTTGGTATAGGGTTGCTGGAGTGAAACAAGGAGAGAAAATGGAAATATTTGTCCGCCATGTGTATGCCCACTAAGAATAAGGCGAATATTATCCACCAACTCCGGCTTTGTTGCAGAAATAGATTCTAAGTCATAGATAACCTTTGGTTGATGAGAGAGCAAAATCATAGGTGCAGCTGTGAGATTTGCTTCCTTAGCCTTATGCAATGTCTGGTACATATCCGGTTTAAGATCATGATACAAAAATGCCTCTCGCACTCCCACAAGATCAGCTATCCCTGCTATGATAAGTGGTGTATGATCGTGTGTGATCACATCTATATCATTAAGCAAGACCTTAAAACCCATTGCATGCATAGATTCTAAAATATTGTGTGCGTCATGAAAATATTCATGATTGCCCAACACATAATACACGCCATATTTTGCCTTGAGCTTAGAGAGTTCTGACACAGCATCTCGCACAATCTCTAAAGGAGAATCCACAATATCTCCTGTGAGAAATATCACATCTGGGTTGAGTGCATTTGTGCGATCTACAATATCACGCACACGCGTAGATTCAATTAAACCACCGATATGTATATCGCTAAGCTGCACAACCTCTAGTGGTGCGCTTAAACCATCTATTTCAAGAGTTAGGGACACAACTTGAGGCTTTTGTGTGCCTACAAAAATCCCATACGCTATCATAACAACACCCATAATACCCGCAATACGTTTCATATGGAATCTTATGCGTGTGCGTGTGCGCTTATGTTTTATCCACAAGATACCAAGAGAGCAAACTTGATACCAAAGTGTTACAACCAAAAAACTTAGCGCTACACCCATACACACCGAAAGTACGAGATAGAGGCTTTGGTTTGGCGGGGCTTTGTGAAGAAATGAAAAATATACTGCAGTGCCTATAAAATTACACCATACCACAACAAGCCAAAACCATCGAAAAAGCGTGCTACTTGCAAATGATTTAAACAATGCCTTATAAATATATAGATGAATAAGAGCAAAAAGACATACAGCAAAAAATGGAAAAAATGCATGTTGCATTTGAAATATACTAAGTGGTGCTTCCATAAAACCCCTTTTTTAATATCCTTATTGTAATACAAGCCCCCTTAAGGAAAGCAAATTCCTACCTAAGATAATAGTTTTCGTCCCCTTTTGCTAAAATCCAATAGATTCTGTATAGATTGTATCTCATTTGGTATATACATCATTGCAATTTTAAATACTTCAAGTGCGGTGAGTGCGTCTGCATAAGCACGATGAGAGATGGGAGTGTTGATCCCTAAAAATATATTTAAAAATCTTAAGGCATAGCGTGGAGAGAGGATTGTTTTACGCGCTAGATCGATAGTGCAAAGTTTTGGCAACAGCATAGGCACAATCTCATAGCGCAAAAAAGCTTGATTGAGAAAATTATAATCAAAGCTTACATTATGTGCAACAAAGACGCTATCACGCAAAAAATCCCTAAATTGTGTGAGAATCTCTTGAGGTTGTGGTGCTTTAGAGAGATCTTTTGTGTGTATGCCTGTAAGTTTTGTGATCTCCTCTGGCACATGCGGAGCAAACACAAAACTTTCAAAACAATCAATCACCTTGTCATTTTGGTATTTCACAGCACCAATTTCAATAATGTCGTGCTTTTCTATTTTTGCACCAGTTGTTTCGATATCCACAAAACAAAATACCGCCTCTTGTAAGCCCAAAGTCGCAGTGCTAAGCTCGATTGTATTTCCATTTTGCTTAAAAGGAAAATCATAAAGTTTTAAAATCTCTAATTGTGTCGCAATATCTAGGTATTCTCCACTCCCGCTCACATCGCGAAAAAACCTATCAAGAGATTCTATGCTTATAGAATCTTGACTAAGTTTTTGGAGGAGTTGGGCATACACTCTCATTAAGAAATCTTGCTTCCTGCCTTTTTTGCAACACTAAGAAGCGCTAAACCTTCATCATCGTGTGCGCTCAAAATCATACCCTCACTAAGAAGTTCCATAAGTTTCACAGGCTTGAGATTCGCAACCACACATACATGTTTGCCTACAAGCTCATCGGGATTGTAATATTTAGCGATTCCAGAGAGAATCTGTCGTGGCTTAGATTCACCCAAATCAATGAGAAATTGCAAAAGCTTTTCGCTCTTTGGCACTCTTTGGCACTCTAGCACAACACCTACACGCAAATCAAGCTTTTGAAAATCCTCTATGGCTATAGTTTGGAGAGTTTGTGTGCTAGGTGCAGTAGATGAATCCTTGGAATTATTTAGTGAGGAAATTTGTGCAGGATTTGGCTCTGACATCAGTGGCGATTCTATACGCGGAAAAAGCGGAGGGATAGGTTTTAGCGTGCTAGATTCTATAAATGCGTTTTGCACGACATAATTCTCAAAATTTTGTGAATCTATCGTGCATTGCAAGACAGAAGCTATGCTTTTGGCAGTTTTTGGCATTATGGGATACAAACACAAAGCGACCTTTAGCAAAATATTACTAATAAGCATCAGTAAAGCTTGGGTAGATTCACTCTTATCTTGCTTCATCATTTTCCATGGTTCATATGTGCTAATCACACTATTACCTAATCTCAAAAGTTGCCAAAGTTCCTCAAGAGCGATATGTGGTTGCATATCATTCATTGCAGTTTGAAACTTTTGGAGCAATGGAGCAATCTTTGCCACCTCTTGGGGATAAAATCGTTGTATGTCTGCACTAGAGATCGTAAGTTTGAAATATTTTTGTGCCATTCCTATGAGGCGGTTTAGGAGATTGCCTATATCATTACTCAAATCAGAATTAATACGCTCAATCAAGGCTCTTTGACTAAAATCTCCATCTTGCCCAAATGGTACTTCACGCAACAAGAAATATCGAAATGCTTCAATTCCGTAACTTTGTGCGACTTCTTTAGGATTTACAACATTTCCTATGCTTTTACTCATCTTGACACCATCGCGAGTCCACCAGCCGTGTGCGTAAATTTTGCGTGGCAATGGCAACTCAAGACTCATCAAAAATGCGGGCCAATACACCGCGTGAAAACGCAAAATATCCTTACCCACAATATGTGTCGCATCTTGCCACAAATCAAGACGCAATGCCTCTTTATAGCCTATTCCACTTATATAGCTTATGAGCGCATCAAGCCACACATACAAAATATGTTTATGGGTATTTTCAGAATCTATGCCTTCAGGCAATGGCACACCCCAACTAAAACCTGTGCGTGTGATAGAAAGATCTACAAGTCCAGATTCTACAAAGCGTATCACTTCATTGCGTTTGTGCTTTGGCATGATGACATCAGGGCATTGCTCATACCATTCCAAAAGCTTTTTTTCATATTTGGAGAGGGCAAAAAAATAGCTTTCTTCTTTTATCATAGTTGTTGGCTTTCCACAATCAGGGCATTTTTGATCGGTTACTTGGTGCTTAGTAAAATGGCTTTCACACGAGATACAATACCACCCCTCATATATGCCCTTATAAATATCTCCTTTTTTATACATCCTCTCAAACGCAGTTTGTGCGCTTTTGGCATGTGCAGAATCTGTGGTGCGTATAAACAAATCAAAATCAATGTCAAACTCCTCCCAAAGTGTTCGAAACTTTGCGCTAATAGAATCTGCATAAGCTTGGGGGGTTTGATTATGCGCTTTAGCGGACTGCTCAATCTTTTGTCCATGTTCATCGGTGCCAGTGAGCAAAAATACTTCTTCGCCTCGAAGTTGGCGATATTTTTTTAACATATCACAAACGATTGTTGTATATGCATGTCCAATGTGTGGCACATCATTGACATAATAGATTGGTGAAGTAATATAGCTTTTTTTCATACAATTCCTTTAGTTAAAATCAAAATTTCCCTCTTGTCCCTTATTCATACTTTCATACACTACCTTTACATAGGCTTTTCGCACCTCGCACTCTAAAAACAATGCACAAGGCATACATGAATTTAGGGCATGAGAAACTTGACATTCTTGAAGTTTTTTACTTTGGTCTTGGAGGTTTTTAACAAAAATATCTTCTTCCATGGCATATCCTTACATACATTTTGTTGGTATTCATATTCTCATATCACATTACACATTGGCAAGTTTATAAACTTCTAGAACCTGTATAATCTCCTCGCTACTTCCAAAAAAGCATTGTGTCGTATCGTGGATACACTCCACACCAAGCTCCAAAAGACGATTTTTACCATCGATAGCCTCACCACCTGCACGCTCATACACAAATGCCAATGGGAAAACCTCAAAAAGCTTGCGGAGTTTGCCATTTGGTGCATCTTGTGTCGCTGGATAGCTAAAAAGTCCGCCACCCTTGATAAGAATCTGATGTAAATCTGGTACCATACCTCCAGAATACCGCAATCTATAACCCTGCGCAAACAAAGAATCTACCAAAGCTTTATGATAAGTAGCCCAATATTGTTGTGTGCCACCTGGTGCATTAATCTTGCCTTTCTTGCCTAATTGTAGCACTCCTAGATTCTGCCACACACCATCGCAATAACGCCAATGATCCACTTGCGTATGCGCCAAAACAATCTCTAGCCTAGGTCCATACACGATATACCCACTTGCAAGAAGCTTGTTTGCCTCAAAGTGAGCATCATAGATTCCAAAAATCGTGCCTATACTTAGGTTGCTATCTACTAGCGAAGATCCATCGAGCGGATCGTATGCGACGAGTAATTGCCCACTAGATTGTGCCTTATGCACGGCTTCTTGTTTTTCTTCGCTACACACACCCTTGACACATTCAAGCGCTAAAAGTTTATCTTCGATAAGCTTATCGGCTTGGACATCGACTTGAAGTTGCGTATCTCCACTAGAATTTTGTGAAGCTAGATATTGTGTTGATGGGTTTTTCAAAAGCGTATCAATGGCAATTCCACAAGTTTTAAAAGTCTCAAACACAAGGGCTATACACGAATCCATTATCTCATCCTTCAAGCGAAATAGAGCACGATTCTAACACGCAAAAGCTTAAAAACTTTGCTGTTTTGACTAAGAAAATTTTAAGTCAAAGGAATACCAAGTCAAATACACCCAAATCATAAAAATTATAAACTTCTTAATACAAGTTTTGTTACAATGCGTGGCATTCTAACGCACGAGGTATAAGTATGGATTATAAAGATACACTAATTCTACCAAATACGGATTTCCCTATGCGTGGAAATCTCCCACAAAATGAACCACATGTCTATCAAAAATGGCGAGAAGACGGCGTATATACGCGTATGCGAGATCGCGCCACTTCAAAACAAAGCTTTACGCTCCATGATGGACCACCCTACGCAAATGGACATATCCACATCGGACACGCACTTAATAAGATTCTCAAAGATATTGTCATCAAACTACACTATTTTCAAGGACAAAAAATAGCCTATACACCGGGTTGGGACTGCCATGGGTTACCTATTGAGCAGAAAGTAGAGGAGAAAATCGGTAAAGAAAAAAAAGACACGCTGCCAAAAACACAAATTAGGGAGTTATGCCGAGAATGGGCGCGAGATTTTATTGAGATTCAAAGCAAAGAATTTCAAGATTTGGGTATTTTGGGTGATTTTACACATCCTTACAAAACTATGGATTTTGTCTTTGAGGCAGATATTTATCGCGCACTCTGTGAGATTGCAAAAAAGGGGTTATTGACCGAGCGTAGTAAGCCAGTATTTTGGAGTTGGGCAGCAAAAAGTGCGCTTGCTGAAGCAGAAGTTGAGTATCAAAACAAAGAGGATTATTCGATTTTTGTAGGGTTTGAACTCACGCAAGATTCATGCCAAAAGCTTGGCATTGTGCATGCCAAAGCTGTGATTTGGACGACAACACCTTGGACACTACCAGCAAATCAAGCAATTTGTCTCAATGCCAATGAGGAATATGTTATCACCACAGATCACTACATCATCGCCAAACCTCTTGTATCTAACCTCAAAGAACTTGGGATTACAAAAGGCGA
>NZ_FZPO01000004.1 GCF_900198655.1 Helicobacter equorum
AAATTTTGGATTACTTCCAAAAATTGTTTGTCTTCTTTGCTGAAGTTCATGGAAATTAGGTAAATAGAATGGACCAACTATAGAAGCCAAAAACCCTATCGTATCTTTATGCATATTTTGAATCTCTAGCTTACTAGAAAAATCCGTGATATCTAACTTAAACTTTTCATACTCGGATTTATTGTCAATGACAAAACTCTTAAGCGTAAAATCAGCACTTGTCTCATATAAATCATTAGAAGCTTTTGTTTTGTTAGTAAGCCCAAATTTTTCAAATCTTACCTCAACATCATCATCACCAAATTCAAGAGCCTTGAGATGTATAGTATTTTTTTGAGAAAACAATGTTCCTTTGCTTATAATGCTTATTAGCTCCTCATAAGTAATTGGTGTATCATATTTATCTTCTGCGACAACATCTTTGATCCTCCAGTGAGAATATGTATCACTATAAGAAGCCTCAGGTAAGCTAAATACTACACCTTTTACTCCATAGTCTGTAGTTATATGTAAAACGAGTGAAAGTCCTTTAATCTCTAAATTGTTTCTTTCGTGTATCATCATATCATTCAGTCGCAATGCCAGACTTCCGCTATCCAATTCAATAACACCAATTTGACCATCTGCAAATCTTTCTTTGATGTCAGAATGTGTCGAAGAAACATAGAATTTTGAAGATGTGAAAGGGATATTAGAAAATACAAGATCAATATCAAATGCAATATTTGATTGTGGAAAACTAACCACCCACTTACCATTTGAATGCAAAAACCCACTCTCATATGGTGAAGTTTCAATACTCAAATCAAGCTCTTCAATACTGCGTAACATATATGAAGCACTCATTCCCTGTGCCTCAAAAATAGGCTTGAGCACAGAAGCTACACTTGCTTTCATATCACTCACGCTCTTTTGAGACAACTCCTCATAATACTTCTTATGAATGCCATTTATATGTACTGCAGACCCTATAAATGCCCCAAGTGCAAGCACTATCACCACGATACCAACAACTTTTTTTGTCATTTGTCATCCTTAGTTTTGTAAAAATTAAGCTTTGATTATACACAAAAATGCGCAATTTAATTAATTAAGACAATTTAGGGTTTCCAAGAATCTCATGCTTTTAAGTATTTTTTCAAACTCTCTATTATATAATTCCACCTTTTGTTACCTAAACCTTTTCTTTATCTTTTCTTGTGGCTTGATAGCTCAGTCGGTAGAGCAGAAGACTGAAAATCTTCGTGTCGGTGGTTCGATTCCGCCTCAAGCCACCATTCTTAGATTCTCTAATCCTTGCATATAACTTCCTTAGCACTTACTGTAATCGTTAATGACAATTACTCTATAACCCATGTATTCATCGTGTTAATTATATGTGATGTATTTTTATGTATGAAAATATATGCTAGATTCTAGAAAGATTGAGAGTCAAAGATACTAGGCGTTATAAGCCTAGTATTCTATAGAGTTTTAGATTAAAAATCCCATTTGATACGTACAGCACCGATGACACTACTTTGTTTATTCCCTTTTCCAAAACTTACTCCTGAATCTGCATCACCTGTAACAGAATAATACGCCACAAGCGGTGCTAGTGCTAGATTCTGACTAACTTTATATGGTAGATTGATAAATGCTGCAAAAGAATTGATGCCACCATCTCTTCTCTCACCATTTGTTTTATATTGGTTGCTACCACCTGTTGTGAGTTGGTAACCTCCACCGATAGCCATACCAAATTGCTTGCTAAAATCATACCCAAACTCTAAATGTGCTCCCACACGCGTAGCATTATAGCCGACGTTATTATTACCAGCATTTACA
Source organism: Helicobacter equorum (assembly GCF_900198655.1). Lineage (GTDB taxonomy): Bacteria > Campylobacterota > Campylobacteria > Campylobacterales > Helicobacteraceae > Helicobacter_F > Helicobacter_F equorum. The sequence continues at coordinate 1,828 of NZ_FZPO01000004.1, forward strand.
CCATTTATATTCCCATGTGTATAAGCACCAGTATTAATAGTAGTGCTTTGTTCACCATATACATCACCATTTTTCCCTGCATTTGCCATAAAGGAAATATAGGCATTACCAAATTTTGGTCTGATACCAAACCATCCGTGATATGCATGCAAATCTGGTCCGCTATAACTAGAATAATATGGACCATATCCACTAACCCTCACATAACTCACACCCACCTTAAAAAAGAGATTGCCATCTGTATCTTTTGCTACATAACTTGTAGCAATCCTTGGCATTTGTGTATTAGCGCGATATGCTCCATTTTGTGTCCCAGTATTCACACCTGATCCCATATTATCCTCAAGCAATGCGATAGTAAAACCTCCAAATTTATAGGCCACTTGTATGCGTCTCCAAGCTAGAACCACACCACCAAAACCTATAGATCCGGTATCTGCATTTAGCCAATTTGACGAAAAACCTTCATCTGTTGTAGGTGAATTTTGCTTACCAAACAAGAATTCTCCACTAGAAGTCTTATAGGCACCATAATAAAGACGCCAACCTGGCGCATTATCATTTTCCTGCCAACCATATTCTACCTGTGCTCTAAAGTCTCCTGTTGAAAAATTGATACCAAATCGGCTATTGTTCTGTAAACCCATAAGATATCCGGTAAGAGCATTAGGTCTGCTTGTTGCTTCTGTAGCATGTCCTACACCTATATAAC
>NZ_FZPO01000008.1 GCF_900198655.1 Helicobacter equorum
ACAAGAGCGGAGTCTTGTTGAAGATGATCTTGTATCTCATCTATGCCTTTATTGATGGCTAATACCATCGCACCAAGTTCATCTTCGGATTTTGGTTTAAGTGGAGCTGGACATTTATCATCTTCGTGTCGCAAACATGCAAAAAATGCAAAAAGATGTTTGGATATCACGTTTATGCGCGAAGTGACATTAAACTTGACATAAAAATACACAAAAGTCATGATAATAAGCAATGAAGCACAAATCATAGCAATGACTATGTTTTGAAGACGATGCAAAGATTCATAAACGGAGGCTTTTGGAGCTATCACAAGTACATTCCAAAATGTTCCTGTATCGATCCCTACTTCAAAAGACTTGAATTCTGCCAACATTTCTTCGCCTTCATAGTTTGTGTATTCATACAAGCCATCAGTCCTATCATTGAAGGCTTTTAAGAGAGAGATCGCAGATGGATGTGAATTGATTTCTTTGAAATTTGCACCAAGAAGTTTTGAGTCTGGATGGACAGCGATGGTGAAATCATCACTGATTATGCTTCTATAATCAGTATCAAATGCTGATAATGACGGATCAAGTAGTCTTGCAGAGATTTCATTTAAATCGATAAAAATTCCTATTAAACCCTTCAATTCTCCTCGAACTTTGAGAGGTATGTTGATCCCAAAGCCAAATTTATTGCCTTCATGTGCTATATCCACATATGATGGATTCCCAATACTTGCTTTACCAGTCCTAAGTGTTTTTTGGACACTTCCAAACTTTAAAACAGCCGCATCAGATTCTAATACTTCTACGCCACCTATAGAGCTTGGGTCAAGGTCTTTTGTTATCACTAAAAATTCCCCATTTTCTGTTTTGTATTTTGGATTAGCGATATTGGTTCCTGTGTATCTAGGATCTGTGATGTAAAGATATGCATATACTCCAGATGTGTTCATATCAAGCACATTTTTTACCTGTGCTACAAGGAGTTCTTGAGTAGCTTCGCCACTACCTTTTTCAAGAAGTTCTTCTAATCTTGCTTGTATCCCTGATAATGGTATATATGTGCCATTTATGGCATTATCTACAATCTCTTTGGATTCGCTAGCTATAGTAGTCAATAGCTTTTGTGTAATTTTTGTTTCTGCTTTGTCAACATTTATTGTAACAACAAAAAGAAGCGCAAGCATACAAAAAAACACAATGAGTCCTACACTTACAATGATCTTTGTTCCTAGTTTGAGTTTGAGCATCATGAAACTACCCCTTTTTTTATTGTTAAGAATTTTTCGCAAACCTTAATTGTATTTCAAAAAAAAAAAAAAAACAACTTAAACTTCTACTAGTTTTGGATAATTTTTATTAAAGTTTTTGAAAAAAGTTACAAAGTTTCTCATAAAACACATAACGCACAATATTTTAGTTCCCTTTGTATCGATGGAATATTTTTTGTTTTGTCATGGTAGATAGACTGATTACATGGAGTTAGACTAGAATGCAAAGTGGCTTTTATAATACAACCGGTGGCATGGTAACACAATTTAGTAGGCTTGATCTCATATCTAATAATCTGGCTAATCTCAACACAAATGGATTTAAGCGTGATGATGTAGTGATAGGGGATTATTTGCGTCTTTATCAGACACATAAGCACGAACTTCCTATCCATAATCATACGCGAGAAGCAGCAAAATTCCTTAATCGATCCCTTGATAGAGTGCCAATTATTAGCGAGGAATTTACCGATAGGAGCGTGGGTTCTATGGCACAGACAGAAAATCCGCTTGACTTTGCTTTGCAGGATTCTAATGCGTTTTTTGCTGTAATGACTCCAGAGGGAGTGCGATACACACGCGATGGAAGTTTTACATTGAATGCAGATGGTGTCTTGGTTACCAAAGAGGGTTTTGCCGTGCTTTCTAGGGCAGGGCTTGATAGTGGCGGTGGTATTGCGATTGCCCAAGGCTTGCATGTAGAGGTTGATCCTAATGGTAATATATATACGCGTGATATAAATAATGATGCCATAGGTGAAATAGCGCCGATAGGTTCTTTGGCGGTAGTGGGATTTGAGAATCCGCGGTATCTTAAAAAGGTGGGTAAAAATCTTTATGAATTTCCACAAGATAGATTAGATGATCGCCGAGATTTGCAAAATCGCACGATTGTTATGCAAGGTTTTGTAGAAAAAAGCAATGTTAATGCGGTACTAGAAATGAGTGCGCTTATAGAAACAAACCGACTTGTGGATATGTATCAAAAGGTTATGAAATCCCATATGGATGATCTTAATAGCGAAGCTATTACAAAACTAGCTGTGCGTGCGTAGAGAATCTTAGGTATTTTTATGGGGTGATGATGGCACTTTCACTCATATTGGCACTATGAAAGATAGTGCTTTGATAAAGTCGCGCATAGTATTTTAGTAGCATTTTTTGGAGACTTGGTTGGATACTTGGTGCAAACCAAGCATTGTTGCTTGTAGCGATAACAAATTCCGGATAATCTGCATATAGGGATCTTGAGGTAGCTTCGTAGCATATGGCATTTTTTATTTTCTCACCAAATATATCAATATAGCCAAAATCTACACCATGACTAAACTCCATATTTGCTATAAATGCAAAATGATTTTTTATAAATTGTGGCAAGGGAATATGTTCTCCAAATGGCGCAAGAATCTTTTTGTCTATGCGTTGGTATGAGCCATTGTTGAAAACAAAGGTGCTATTGTAGGTTTTATCCCCTTGTATGTGGATTGATCCTGTGATGATGACAATTTCTAAGGAATATTGCTTTAGTGTCTCAAAGATGTATGTGTTATTTTGTAGAGGAAATGGAAATGCAGTTTCTGGGAGGATAATAAGCGATTTTTTTTCAGCGATAGCATTTTGGATAAGTGCGAAATTGTATGCGATAGTATCATATATGTTTTGTGTATCCCATTTGAGGTTTTGGGGAACTTGTGTAGCGTTTAGATGGATGTCTTTAGCAAAGGTTGGTAATGTTTTGGTGCGAAATGTTTGGAAATCTAGCGCAACGATCGCAAGAATACCGCTTAGAGCAAGGATTGGCAACATTTTTTTTGTGTGTGCGAGAATGAAAGCATACAAAGCAAGGATAAGAAAGCATATATGTAATGAATCTACCCCAAAATAGCTATAAGAAAGGAGTGCTTGAGGCACGAGCCAATCAAAACCAAAAGGCGTAATAAAAGGCATAATAAGCAACCCTACAAGGCGCACTGGCAGACATTCACAAAAAAGCAAGATCCAAAATATCACCCCATAAACAAGGGCGATAGCAAGTGCAATGAATGGAATAAGAAAGCCAAGATCGATGAATCTAAAACTTAGTCCTACCCACCAAAACCACCAAATCCCCACAAAAAAACCAAAGCCAAAACGCCGATTTTTGGGAATACGCAAATATATATACAAACTCAAAACCCCCAAGATACTACCTAAAAAGTATGGCATATCCAAATGATAGGCTTCAAAAGCCCATATGCCATAGATTGGCAGGGCAAAAATAAACGCTAAAAAAGCATTGCTAAGGAGATAAAAAAGTAGGGATTGAATCTTTAGTGGCAAAAAGCTTACAAGGTATGAAAAACGCATCCACAACACATCAAGATATGTTTGAAAAGACGGAATCTCTAGCTTGGATCGCAATGTATGAAGTATATCTTTTGTGCGTGTGGATAGAGACATTGTATAGATTCTAACTTATTGCAATTTTTCTTTCAAAAGCTCATTTACTCTAGCGGGATTTGCTCCTTTGCTATTTTTCATCACCTGACCAACAAAAAATCCAAAGAGTTTATCTTTACCGCTTTTGTATTCCGCGACTTTATCGGCATTGGCAGATAAGACAGATTCTATAGTGTTAAGAATTGCACCATCATCATTAACCTGTGCTAATCCCATAGAATCTATAAGGCTATCTACATCACCGCCTTTTTGCTCAACCAAAACATCTAAAATTTCTTTGCCACTTTTGCCACTAATCTTGGCTTCATCAATGCGGCACACCAAAGTCGCAAGTGTGCGTGAATCTACACCACAAGATTGCAAAGTATTCTCACCCTTTAGACGCCCTAAAAGCTCTGTGGTAAGCCAAGTGAGAGAACCTTTGGCACTTGCACCAAATGTAAGCATAGATTCAAAATATTGTGTCAGCTCTAAGCTAGAGGTGAGTACCCCTGCATCATAGGGTTTAATGCCAAATTCTCGCACATAACGCTCTCTTTTTTCATCAGGCATTTCTGGAATCTCTCGCCCCTCTTTCATAAGCGTTTCATCAATATACACAGGTAATAAATCTGGATCAGGAAAATAGCGATAATCCGCAGCTTCTTCTTTGCCACGCATAGATCGTGTTATACCTTTTGTAGTATCAAATAGGCGCGTTTCTTGCACTACTTCGCTTTGATATTTGTCATCTTCCCACGCTTCAATCTGTCGCTCTACTTCGTATTCGATAGCTTTTTGGATAAATTTAAACGAGTTAAGATTTTTAATTTCTACGCGTGTATAAAGTTTAGAATCTCCTTTTGGACGGATAGAAACATTGGCATCACAGCGAAAACTTCCTTCTTGCATATTTGCATCAGAAATATCCAAAAATCGCACGATAGAGTGAAGTTTTTTTAGATATGCAATTGCTTCATCACTACTACGCATATCTGGCTCACTCACAATCTCTAAAAGCGGTGTGCAAGCGCGGTTTAGATCGACTTTGGAGTAATCGTGTTCGTGGATATTTTTTCCTGCGTCTTCTTCCATATGTGCACGTGTAACGCCGATGATTTTTTTCTCACCATTGACTTCTATTTCGATATTTCCACGCCCTACAATGGGGATTTCAAATTGACTAATTTGATAGGCTTTTGGTAAATCGGGATAAAAATAATTTTTGCGCGCAAACACAGAGTTTTGATTAATCTGTGCATTAATAGCGGTGCCAAAAGCAATAGCTTTTTTTACCACCTCTTTATTGAGCACTGGCAATGCACCTGGAAGTCCCAAGCAAGTAGGACAGACATTGGTATTTGGCTCTGCGCCAAAGCTCGTGGCACACGAGCAAAAGATTTTAGTTTTGGTGTTAAGTTGGACATGCACTTCTAGTCCGATGATGGTCTCATAAGCGCTCATATGTTTATTTCCTTTGTGCTTGTGATTTGTGCGTTAGTATAACAAATCTAAGCTAAAATTTTTGCCTAAATCCTTTTTGGGTAGGTAAGGGCAAGGTATTCTAGCTTTCTAAAAATGTCTTAGCGGCTTTGATTTGTTCCATAGAAGTTTTGGCAAGTTGTTTTTTGTATGTAAGAAGTTTGAGAGTTTGGGAGATAAGCTCTCTAGCTTGGAGTTTAGATTCTAGAGAACTTTGGGCAAGGTCTGCGGGGAGATTTTGTGTAAGGACAAACGCCTTTTGATCATCTTGGCTAAGGATTGCAACCTTGAGTGCATCTAGCCATTGTTGGGTATCAAGGGGCATTAGTGCATTAATTCCTCGGCATTGACTTCACGCCACGCCTCAAGCAAACCTTTGGCGACATTCATAACGATATCAATTTTTGCAGTGTCGTTTGTTACATTTGCTTGTGTCAAGAGTTTGATTTGGTGGGTGTAAAGTCCTGTTAGATATACTGCGACATCACCACCTCTTTCATAATCAAGCGTGTTAAGCAATTCTGTAAAAATATCTGTTGTGCGATTAATGTAATAGATTTTTTTCTCTATGTCTTGGGCTTCCATATATCGCTTAGTTTGCGCGCAAAATCGCAAAATACCTTCATACAGCATTTCTACAAGTTTGACTGGTGATTCTACCATTACAGAATTTTGCTGATACAGACTATAAGCGTTTGTGCTTCTCATATATCCCCCTTATTTTTTAGCAACAGATTGATCTATCATCATCTGCACGCTATTGAAAGCATTGTTGGTCTTTGAGATTTGACTATCATATGCAGCAAATCTTTGTGCCATTAAATCATAACGCGTATCAAGCATTGAGACGGCTCGTTTTCTGTCTTCTTTTAGTCTCTTGTCTTCTCTAGTAAGACTCTCTTCAAGCAGTTTCAATCTTGAATTACTACCATCGACAAAATTTGCTAATTCTTTATCAAGCATTTTGAAAACGCCATCAACTTGTACTTCGCGAAAATCTCTTGTTGTCATCTTGCCATGGAAGAAATCTCGTGTGCCTTCTGGGTCGTTATTGACTTCTGTGCGTAGTTTACTTGCGTCTAAACTCATCACACCTTTTTCATTGACGCTGATACCATACTTGATAAGTGAGTATTTATCAATCCCCCCACCCATCGTAAAAGTGAGAATCTTATTGAGTGCAGGGCGTATCATACGCACATTGCTTTCGCCATTAAACACTCCTGCTATGCGTGTGTCTTCGTCATAGCGTGTAAGTTCATCGACTTTCATACTAAGCTGATTGTAGGTTTCGACAAATTTTGTAACACTCTCTATAATAGATTCACTATCGTTTGTAATATTGATGATTGCAGGTTTCCCCGGTTCTGTGGTGGAGAGTAAATCGATTGTGATCCCTGAAGCCACATCATCGATTGTGTTTGTAGGGCGGTGCATGCGTATGCCGTTATAGCTAAAACTTGCATCTTGCGCACTTTGGATATTTTTAATTTTAAAGAGATCGTTTTGGGTGCGGACATAATCCATCGCAACACCTTGTTTTAGATTCCCAAGGCTTTCTAGGGCATGTTTGCTTTTTGGATCGTTGTTGGCACTTATGGCAACCTCGCCTGTATCGGAATTAATCACAAGCTTGCCATCATCTGTCGCATGAGAATGAATCCCAGCGATATTATCGATTGCTTGGGCGATGGATTTGGCATTTTGGTATGAGGAATTGTTTTTGTGTGTGAGTGTAGATAGATCTAGTGGCACGGTGCCTATAGTGATTGTGCCTTCTAGCTTACCGGCTTTGATTTTTTCTGTAGTGATGAGGTCATTAGATTCTCGGTTTTGTGTGCTATCTGTGATTCTAAAGCCCATTTCAGTAGTTTTGGCACCGCTAACTTGGACATTATAACCCCTTTTGTCATTGATCACAAGATTATCGCCACCTTCACCGACACCCACATTAATGTCGCCATCTTCAAGTAATTCTTGGAGATCGGAATCTAAAGAGATTGCTTTTATCACTGCTTCTTTTAGGGCTTGAGCATTATCATTGGATTTAGATTCCGTGGAAGTTTTTAGCTCAATATTAAGTGTTTTGTTCGCACCTTTTTTATCCGTAAGCGTGAGCGTAAAATCATCATCTTTAAGGTTAAATTCACCGGATTTTAGCGTGCTACCATTAAGAGTTTCTCCAAAATAGATTCTGTTATTTTCTCCTGTATCTTTGGAGTTTATCATAAGCTGATAAGGGTTTGATCCACCCGTTTTCATAATCGTGCCAATCACAGCACTATCGGTTTTATCTGTGATAAGTTGCGCGACTTCTTCGAGTGTCATACCAGCTTTTATATCAAGTTCATAAAATTTGCCCTTAGTAAAAAAGCGTAATTTCACATCTTTTTGACTAAAGACAGAATCTCGATCGGCAAACTTTGTCCCTATTTCATTAATGTCGCTTTGCGCTAAAGAATCAATATCGAGTTTTATATCTTGGATTGGCACACCATCGCCTATCGTGGCTTTTATGGCATCACCTATGATATTATGAGATCGTCCCAAGTATGTAGAATAATCCCCAAGTTTGCTTGTGTAGGATTTCATTTCACGCACACCACTCATAAGATCTACAAGCTGTGTTTGTTTTTCTACATTTTTTTCGATTTTTTTATCAATTGGCGCGATTTGTGTACCTTCATCGGCTTTGCGTAATTTGTCTATCGTGTCATAATTAAGGACATTACTACCGATGCCTAATGAGCTTAGTTTGCCTAAAGCCATATTTTAGCCTTGTTGATTAAAAATAATCCCTACAACTTCGCGCATACGCTTCATAAGTTCGATAGCTTCCTTGCTAGGAATCTCTCGTATGATTTTATCACCACCATATTCTTTGACTGTAACCGTCAAACCATGGACATCATCATTATAGGAAAAATTTATACTCGTGCCTATGCGCTTCATCTCATCATTAAGCTTTTTGCTAAGCTCTACAAGCTCATCTTTGAGATGTTCTTTATCTTTTTTAGCTTGTTCTTTAGTGATAGAATCTTTAACAAGTTCTTGCACATTTCCGGTTTTTTGTGCATTTTGGCTATTTGGCATGGCCTTTACCATATCAACAAGCTGATTTTTTGTTGCTTGTAAGTCATTTACTGCCATATTCATAATCGTCTCCTCCTTGAAACTTTAGAAATATGACACATATCGGCGAAAAAAATTTTTTTTAAATATTTTTAATTTATTGTTATGAGTTGTAAGGGATCAATATGTTTGTCTTTTTGTGTAACCTCAAAGCTTAATTTTTCATTGACTTTGCCTATTGTATATCCTTTTTTGACAAATACACCTGGTTTTATGGTATCAGAGATTCTATCCATATACGCATACACGGTATAAAGAGAATCTTTATGCTCAATAATCACTACTTTTTTAATAACTGGATTTTCTTTGGCAAACACTACTTTGCCATCAAGCACATTTTTGACATCAGCATTGCGATTTTTTGGCACAAGGATAATATTTTCATAAAAAAACTTCATTTTATATACAGGATCAAAAGTAGGACCAAACTTTTGCTCGACACGAAATGTATTTGGGGCAAGTGGTGCGATAGTTTTGCTTCCTCGGTAAGAAGTTGTAGATATGTCTTTGTAAGCACTTGAAGCGATTTTAATATCCTTGCTCGCTTGAATGGTGCGTTTTGGTTTTGGATTTTTAGCTTCTGCTTGTTCTTCTTTTTGGATTTTTTCTTGAATCTTTTTTTGATTTTGTTCTTGGGTGATTTTGAGATTGGTTAGGATAGAATCTAGGTTTTTTCTCTCTGTGTTGATATTTTGTAGTTTTTGGTTATAGATTTTTAGTTCATCTTGCATGGAAATGATGATTTTTTCTTGCTTGGCTTTTATTTCTTCAAGCGTGTTGCGTTTTTTTGTTTGTTCTTGGATAGAGTTTTGAATCCGTGCTATATTCTTAGACACACTGACAATTTCGTTTGCAAGATTATCTCTTGTTTGATTGAGGGCTTTTATGTGTTGTTTTGTGAGTTTGATAAGAATTGTATATATTTCTCTTGAAAGAACATCTTCTTTAGAATCTACCTCACCACTTAGAGCATAAAATGCCATGCTTTGACTAAGCAATCGCACAATTTCTTCTTCAAGCATAGTGCGTTTTTGGAGTAATTCTTCTTGACGTTTTTTGTTTGTTTGTAGGGATTGCTCTTGTGCAGAGTATTTGCTTTTGTTTTGGTTAATATCTTTTTGGAGGCTTTCTATTTGTGAATCTAGCTTGATTATTTCTTGATTTTTGGCATTAATCGCACTACCAATTTCAGAGAGTTTTTGGCTTACTTGATTTTTGGCTTGTTGATTTTGTGCTAATTTTTGGGTGTTTAGCGTAATATCGTTTTGGATATCCGCCCACACATAAAGTGTTGCAAAAAAGATAAGCCAAAGAATTTTTAGCATAGATTTAGAGATCTTTTTGTTTTAGGATTACAAACAACACGCACACAAGGGATATTACTAGTGAACAAAAAAGCAAGATAATACTATCACTCCATACTTTGATGATGTTTGTATTAACTTCTAGTGTGTGTGCAAGGCTAGAGGCTAGCGCACTATCTCTAAAATAAAAGAGCGTGCATAAGCTTATAATACTCACTAGCACAGAATCTACTATCGCAAGTCTAAAAAGTATGCTATTACGCATCCACGATGGCGCACCCAAAAAGCTCATAATCTCCATACGCTCACTATGTTCAAATCGCCAAACTTCTATTTGTTTAATCATCAACAGACAACTAAGTATCGCACTAAGGATTGAAAAAATAAGCACAGATCCCTTTAAAATAAGTAGGAGTTTATAGACTTGTGAATGTGATTTGCTAAATGCCTCTACTTTTGTTACACCACTTAGTTTTAAGAGTGTGGAGCTAATTTGCTCAAGACGCTCTTTATTTGGAAACACAGAAAGCCGTAGAGAATAAAAAAGTGGTAATTCTTTTTGGAGAGATTCCAATGCGTCTTTGCTTAGCTCTTGTTTGAGTTCATTTATCATATAATCTGGTGCTACGGACTTTATCTGATCGACTTCACGCACAAAAGCTTGCACCTTTTGTAGATCCAAAGCTTCTTTTGATGCGACAATGATTGAATAACTATTTGCGAGTTTTTGCTCGTGTGTGGAAATAGAGCGATCAACAAGCATAATGCTCTCAATCCCAAAAAGTAATGCAAGCAAAGGAATAATAAGTGCCAAATGCCTTTTAATTGAATTCATACACAACCCCTTCTTCAATATGTAAGCGTCTATAATTGATATTTAGACTTTCTGGTAAGCGGTGCGTAACAACCACAATCGTAATACCTAGCTGTTCATTTACGCCTCTTAGGAGATTCCATATCAATTCACTTGAATAATCATCAAGATTTCCTGTAGGTTCATCAGCGAGGATAATCGCAGGATTATGTGCCAAAGCCCTTGCCATTGCTACGCGTTGTTGTTCCCCACCACTAAGCTCAAGAGGAAATTTACCTGCTTTGTGTGAAAGCTTGATATGAGCCAAGAGCCGCTCTACTTGTTCTTTGCAAATTTCTTTTTTGTAGCCATTAATAATCATAGGGAGCATAACATTTCGTTCGATATTCCACTCCTTGACGAGTTTGTAGTCTTGAAAAACGATACCAATGTTTTGTCGCAAATAATGAATCTTTGTTTTTGAAGCACGAGACATATTAATCCCAAATACTTCTAAATCACCACCTTTGATTGGTAAATGTCCATATAAAGAACTCAAAATCGTGCTTTTGCCACTACCACTCGCACCTGTGATAAATACAAATTCCTTAGCACGCACACTAAAACTCGCATTTTTGATGATATTTTCATCATTCTTGTAACCTAGATTGAGGTTTTTTGCTTCTATGATTGCACTCAATGTTTGTCCTTAGATTCTAAGATATGTATAAACAATTGATGAGCTTGTATAGCTGCTTGTGTGGGGAGTGGTGGAGCATTGAGATAACGCATAACACCATTTTGGATAAGCACAAAGGCATTTTGTGGCTCATCAAAATCCCCTAGACACAAGGCTATCACATAGTTTTCATCGTGTTGGTATATGGCATCTATATGGAGAAAATATGTTTTTCTCACAATCTTTGGCAACATAGGCAAAGCTATGAGATTTTTAATATTTTGCACTATATGTTGAGATATACCACGGAATACAAAATCGCCATTTTGGAATGATTTTTGAGTGTCTGTAAGAGGTAAAATACCAAATATTTTGCCATCAAAGATATGTTTTTCTTGTTTTTTCCATCGTGCTTCATATTTGCTAACCACCGCTAAGTGGGCGTTTTTTTCTATAAGCATTGTGGTTTTTGGGAGGGCTAGGACAAGGTTTAGTGTGTAATCAAAATAATCTCTATCATCGGTGCGCACATGCAAAAAGCCACTTTGTGGTAGGTTAGTATGGCAATCTTTGCTTGGGCTAATAGTGCGCATAGCGTGGTGTAAAAACATTGGACTTATCACTCGCCTATGGGGTTTTTTATGCCATGGCACTGGGAAATGCACATAGATATTTTTGAGCGAAGCATTTGGGATAAGTTGGAGCAAGATTCGCGCATCAATATGTGAGATATAGAGGTTTGTTAGTCCCAAAAGCGTGATTTGTCGCAAGACTTGCTCAATAGATGGTGTGTGAATTTCTAATCCCAAAAAAAGTTCATTTGGATTTTTGGTAGCAAGATCTAGCAAGTGTCTGCCAGATCCAAACCCTATCTCTATGCTTAGAGGCTTATTGTGGTGTAGGACAAACTCATAAGCTTGTGTGCGTGAGAGCAAAAACGGGCTTTTTGTGCATTGCTTGGGTGTATTTTTTGAAAGATTATGTCCTATGATTCCATGTGAGTGTGTGCGTAGGATTTCTAAGGCGTCTTTGATAATCCCAATAGGATCGATTCTTGTGGCTTTGTGATATTTGTATAATGTTCCATTATCACGCACACTTTCGAGTAAAAAAAACTCACAATCTTCATATCGCACGAGAATAAGGCTTTGATTGTGATTGTGTGTATGCATAAATTTACACATAAACTCATATGCGCCACTTTTAAGGGGTAGGCAAAAATCTTGGGGGTATGTGGTGTGAAAATGTGGCATAGTTATCTTTTTAGCGTAACACTTGAACTTTGTGAAGATTCTATACCAAACTTATCAATACTCACCACACTATAACTATAGTCAATGCCATATTTAGCTTCTTTGTCTATAAATTGTGTTGTCTTAATGTTGTTATAACGATTGGTGCGATTAGTTTGTGAATCTTTCCTATACAGCGCATATTTGAGTGCGCGATTATCGCTTGGTGCATTCCAAGTGATAGCAATGGTATTGCCTTGGACTTGAGCACTTGTGATCGTTGGTGTCATAGGTCTTGCAAGAGTAGTGCCTACAAGTGGTCGTGCTAAAGGTTCTCCATCAAATCCGTATTTATCCACGCCTACGATTTGATATGTGATGCTTTGCCCATGGTTTTTTAGTACGTGTGTATAGGAGGTTTGTTGTGTTTTGGCAACAAGGGTGTAGTTGCCATTATTTTGCATATCGGCATAGATTCTATAAGAAGTAGCTTTTGGGTGAGGCTGCCACGTAAGCTCGATTTTTAGTGGTAATTGCGTGCTTGCACTAGCATCCTCTATAGATTCTATAAGGTCTAGGGTGTGTGCACTTACTTCCTGGGATGGTTCTGAGAGATTGTTTTCAAAGCTTTTTGCTAAGACGCGGTAGGTGTAGGTTGTGCTATCAAGCAAATTAGAATCAAAATATTCAATATTGAGGCGGTGTTTAAGTTCTGTGAGTGTTTGAAATTTGCCTTGAGAATCTTTACGCTGGATAAGATAGGATTTGATACTCGGATTTGAGTGCGGTGTGATAATAAGCTTGATAGTCCTTGGGCGTGGGCTAATAGCAAAAACCCCTTCTACTGGATCGATAAATGAAGTTTTGACTTTAATAGCCTGAGAGTATGGACTCATCGTGTTGTTTTTACCAAGTGTGGCAAATAGGTAGTAATACACGCTTTTTGGCTTGAGTTTTGTGTCAAGAAAGTGAGTAATAAGGGGATTTTTTAGCGTTGCTATGCGTCTAAAAGATGCGGTGGTGAGTTGTGGTGGTTGATTGTTTTGTGTATTTTCTTGGGAGGATTTAGAATCTTGCAACAGATCCTCTTGGTTGGCACGAAAAATCACAAAACCTTCGATAGGAGTAGGAGAACCATCTTGTGTTTTATCTTTGTTTTCCCATTCAAAAGCCACACTACTTACGTCGCTAAGTGTTTTTATGTGCTGGATTGTTGGGAGATTCTCATCTATGTTTAGGGGTTTTTGTATTAACCCACAGCCACTAAGAATGAGTAAAACAATCCAAAATATGCTTAGGTGCCAAAACTTCATCAAGCATCTCCTTATCAAAATATTGCCCCAAAAATTGTAGCATATCGGCAAAAAGTGGCGCTTTGAAAATATGTTTTTTGCAATTTTGTGTGTTATATTTATTGGGGTGCAAGACATACATCAAATACGCATGTAGCAATACTCTATACCCTTCAAACTTCCCCTTATAGCCATAGAGCGTATCACCAATGATATGTCTCCCTATGCTTTCTAAGTGTGTGCGGATTTGGTGTGTGCGTCCGGTAAAAAGTTTGATAGCAACAAGCTGGAGTGTGTCTTTTGGTGAATCTAAAAGCGGAGCAAAGATGCTTTTAGAATATCGTAAAGCGTTATGTGCAAAATCTTGTGAATTTTCATATGGTGCTAGTTTTGTCATTTTTAGGCGATTTTTTGGATGACGCCCCATATAACATTCTATGGTGATGGTTTCTTTTAGTGGATTATCTATAAGCGCGAGGTAGTAGCGCCCCATTTCTCTATTTTTTAGTTGTGTGCTTAGGGTGTTGTGTGCGTGTGGAGTTTTGGCTATAGCAAGTGCGCCACTTGTTTGTCTATCTAGTCTATGCACGATACCATAGCGTAGATCTCCACAAAGATTTCGTATAGGAGGCTGGGTAAGCTTAAGCCAATCAACTAATGTTGGTTCTTTGAGTGATGGTGCTTCGTGGATAACAATATGTGGTGGTTTATTGAGTATTAAAAGTTCATTATCCTCATATACGACACTTATACCCAAAAATTCTGGCTTTGCTTGTATAAGCATATCCAAAGTCATATGGGCGTTTGTGTTTGGTTGTGGATTGGGTATGGAGATTTGGATCGTGTCATTAAGAGCTATGTGCGTGCTTGGCTTGATACACAGGTTTTTGTTGAGGGTAACTCGCTGATTTTTTATAAGTTGCAAGGCTTGCGCACGCGGGATTTGCAAACAGGTGCTAAGGATAGAATCTAAGCGAGGCTTGGGTGTAGCGTCTAAATCTTTTTGTGTTATAATTATGGAGTCTTGCATGAGATTCACTCTTTTACCTAAGGATAATTTTCTACAATGAATGCCAAAAAGATTCTAGCACATTTTGACTTTGTCGTTATTTTGTTTGTCTTGCCTTTGGTAGTGCTTTCATTTTGGCTTGTACGAGAACTTGATGTAACGATGTTTAGCAAACAACTAAAATACCTTGTGATGAGTTTGTGTGTGGGTTTGGTAATTTTTTTTATTCCCTTTAGGCGCCTAAATTATTCGATTATTTTTTTGTATGTATCGTTGCTTGTATTGCTTATATTGGTGAAGTTTATTGGGGTGGAGAAAAATTCTGCGGTGCGTTGGATTGAGATTCCTTTTACAAGTTTTTCTATTCAACCTAGCGAGGTGATGAAAATTGCGCTTATGTTGTTTTTGGCATCTTATATTGCCAAAAACCCTCCACCCGATGAGGGCTATGGGTGGAGACAATTTGGCATAATCCTTTCTTTTGTGTTGTTGCCATTTTTTATTATTTTGCTTGAGCCTGATTTGGGCACAGCGCTTATTGTCTTACTTGTTGGTGTTGGGGTGTTGTTTTTGGTTGGGGTGCACAGGAAAATTTGGATTACTCTTGGTATTATCGGGCTTTTGGTTGTGCCTACTACATATTCTGTAGCATTTAGCGCAGGACTTCTAAAACCTTATCACCAAAAGCGCATCGCTAACTTTGTGAGTGGGGAGTATCCATATCAAGTGCAACAAGCTTTGATTGCGATTGGTTCTGGTGGTTTTGTCGGGCAAAAAAAAGAGATGGCGACACAATCCCAATTAGGATTTTTACCCTATGCAAGCACCGATTTTTTCTTTGCGTATTATGTTGAGCGTTTTGGATTGCTTGGGGCATTTGGATTATTGGCTTTGTATTTAGGGCTTATTTTGTATTTGTTGAGTATTTGTTTGGGTGCTATCAAGGATTATTTTTTACGTGTAGTGAGTGGGTATATCGCAATTTTATTTTTCTTGTATGCTGGGGTTAATATTTGTATGGTGATTGGCTTAGCCCCTGTGGTAGGCATTCCGCTACCGATGATGAGTTATGGTGGGACAAGCTTTATGACTTTTGCGATTTTGCTAGTGATTTTAGAGAATGCCCTTGCGTTTAGGTTTATTTTTGAGTATAATGCGCGTTCTGCTCGTGGGCCTTTAGCTCAGCTGGTTAGAGCGCTCGGCTCATAACCGATCGGTCGCAGGTTCGAGTCCTGCAAGGCCCACCATAGGCTATTGTGGTACATTATCCAACACACGAAATCGAAAATCAATATCTTCAAGCTCACGACGCAATTTTTTATTTTCCTCAGAGAGAATCTCCTTGCTTGTTTGCAGACTAAATACCTCTTTACTTGTCGCATAGATAGTATTTGAGAGATAAATTTTTGGGAAACATAGTCCCAAAATACCAAAAAATATTCCAAAGGCATAAGCTAAATGCCTTATGCTAATGGTGTTTTCTTCTTGCAAGTTTTGAGCAAGTGCTTCTCGTTCCTGTAGAGTTTGGCTTGTGATAGAATCTATATGAGATTCATACCGATTGGCTTGTGTGAGATTTGGTGTTGTATGCATTGTTAGTCCTTAAAGGCAAAAACGCGTAATTTTGCGCTTCTTGCACGATTGTTATGGGTGATCTCTTGTGCACTTGGGATTATTGGTTTTTTATAGAGTGTTTCACCAAGTGCATTATTCCCACCACACATGCATTTAAACACATTTGGTGGGCAGATACAAGCCTTACTCCATTGCTTAAAGGCATTTTTAATAATTCTATCTTCAAGCGAATGAAAGCTAATAATCCCCACGCAAGATCCATGCAAAAACCCCTCTTTGAAATTAGCATAGAGTGAATCTAGGAGCTTATGAAGTTGCCCTAATTCATCATTAACTTCAATCCTAATAGCTTGAAAGGCTTGTGTAGCTGGATTAATTCCTTTGGTACGCATAAGAGTGCGCGCGCAAATTTCACTAAATTCTCTAGCATTAGTAAATGGCGTTTTTTCGCGATGTTGGATAATAGATCGCACAAGTTTTTTAGATTCTCTAATTTCGCCATATTGGCTAAATATACGCTCAAGCTCCATTGGATTATAGGTATTTAGGACTTCCTTGGCACTTAATGGTGCAGAGGTATCCATACGCATATCAAGCGTGTGTGATTGAAATCCAAAACCACGATCTAGTGAATCTAGTTGCATAGAGCTTACACCTATATCAGCCAAAATAGCTTGAATGTGAGGTTTATGATTTTCCTCTAAGACTTCCCACACACTACCAAAATCACTTTTAACATATGTTATGCGATCTGTATATGCTTGTAGGCGATCTTTGGCAAGGCTTAGAGCATAGTCATCTCTATCAACGCCAATAACTTTGGCGTTTGGATATGCTTGAAGTAGGGAGAGTGTGTGTCCGCCAAAACCAAGTGTAAGATCAAGAATAATGGGTTCTTTTTTGTGCGCGAGGTGACAAAAGGCTACCAACACTTCATTTTGCAACACAGAGATATGTTTCAAGATAAAACCTCTTTTGGTTGGCAAACCTCATCAAGTAGATAGATAATATGTTGCCACGCGTGGTTGGTGCTATCGCTAAGCCCAATTTCACAAGTGCTAGATGAGGCATACATTCGTGTAGGCGATGTCTTTTTGAAATATTCTTGTAAGTCTTGCAAGGCTGAAACATTAAGTTGTGGTGTGCTAAAGCCTTTGTTTCCAGCAAAGCCACAACAATAAGTCTGTGCGTGTGTGATAACCTCATTTGTGGTGCAAGCAGTGGCGATATGTTTTATGGATTGTGCCCATGCGTGTTTTTTGCACGAACATACCGCATAAATCCCTACAGATTCATTAAGTGGCGTTATGTGTAAATATGGCAAAAGCACATCGTGAGCATACACACTCATATCATAGACTTGTAGTTTTTTAAAGTCATAAAGCTGCTTTAATTGCTCGATAAGCTCCCCACTGCACGCACTATGGTCACAAACAATAGGGATATTACCATTATCTGAAATCTCTAGCAGTTCTTTTAGGGTGTGGTGAAGAGGATTTAGGCTAGGATCTTTGGTTGTAAAATCTTTAAATGCCTTACCACAGCACATTTTAGTGATATTTTTTGGATATATGACACTAATTCCAGCTTTGTTGCAAAGACTTTCAAACACTGCTTGTATTGGGCGTTTGTCTTTGGCTTGTATAGGTGGTGCAAATACACGATTAAGACAACTTGTGAGATAAATGACATTCGTTGTGTTGGGTGTGGGTGCATTAGGAGTTTTTGTATCAGATTCTGTAATCTTAGATTGTAGGACATAGGTGTTTTTTGTAGGCATATATTTAGGCACTATTGGAGTATGTAGGATTTTATGAAGCCAGAAGGTAAGGTTTTTTAAAACATTATTGCCTAAGAGTGTAGCACCTACATTTGCTATACTCATACCTATTTTTGCTATTTGTGTTGCTTTATCCATATTGTTGGCTACCATGCGTGCAATAGCACTTGCACCTTTGGAGACATTGGCGTTTTTGGCGTTGATAGCAATTTTGGCACTATCAATCTCTAATGGACAAATACTCGCACACATTGAGCAAGTCGCACAGGTTGCAACTCCAAAATACGCATAATCTTTGCGTAAAAGTTCTAATTCCTCTTGCTCTTGTGTACTTTTGTGATGTAGGCTTTCAAGTCGGCGTATTTCCCGATAGACTGCAATTCTTTGTCTCGGAGTGAGTGTGATATTTTTGCTTGGACACACTTTTTCACAAAATCCACATTCCATGCAAGATTCTATATAGTCATCAATGCTATGTGCGGGTTTTAGATTTTTTATGTGAATCTCTTTATCCTCGCAAATAAGCACATCAGGATTAAAAAGATTTTTGGCATCAAAGATATGTTTTATGCGTTTATTGAGTGCATAGGCTTTTTCTCCCCATTCTTGCTCAAGAAATGGCGCCATCATTCTACCTGTTCCGTGCTCGGCTTTAGTGCTGCCTTTGAGAGTAATGACTAATTTGACCATTTTGTCCATAAAAAGCGCGAAGTTATTACGCTCTTTTTCATCATTAAGTAGTGGTGTAATGATAAAATGCACATTCCCACTTAGCGCATGACCAAAAATAATCCCCTCAAACTCATACTCTGTAAAAAGCTTTTGTATGCCTCTAATGCCTTTAGCAAAATTTGGTATTTCAAAGCAAATATCCTCTGTAATCACTGTGCTACCACGCCTTTTTGTTGCTGCGGATATAGGCAAAAGACCCTTGCGGATTTTCCACCATTTAGCTTGTGTGGCTTCATCAAAACTAAAATGTATGCCAAAAAGTGTTGGAACGCACTCTAGCTCGGCTTTGATATGGCTTAGATGTGAATCTAAAACCTCTTTGCTATCAGATTCTGTTTGCACGAGAATACAGCAATTCTCTTGTGTAATCTTTGTAAGCTCTTGTGGCATACCATCTAGCGTCTTCACGGCTTTCAAACACGCGTAATCCATAATTTCTGCTGCACTTACCTTATCATCATTGCGCGCAAGAATCTCAATAGCTTGTGCAGCAAGGGAGAGGTTTTTATAAAAAAGTAATGCACAGGCTTTGAGTGCATAGTCTTTGACTGGTGTGTATTCTACTCTTGAAACAAAGCCAAGTGTGCCTTCTGCACCGATAAAAATATGGTTTAAAATATCTTTAATATCTTCAAAATCGCTTAGAGAATTTAAGCCATAACCTGTAGTATTTTTGATAGCAAACTTACGATTTATCTCTTTATGGAGGGTTTTGTCATCTAAAATTTCTTGACGCAATGCAAGAATATCTTTTACCATAGCATTATGCGTATTTATAAATTCTTGCACATTCTTAGAATCTGAAGTATCCAAAATAAAGCCATCGTGCAAAATCACGCGGATAGATTTGATAGTTTGATAACTATTTTGTTTGACACCACAGCACATTCCACTAGAGTTGTTAGAAAAAATCCCACCAATACTTGCATTATTAATCGTGGCAGGATCAGGACCTATCTTTTTACCAAAAGGTTTTAGGGCATTGTTTGCATCCACGCCTATCACACCACAATCACACCATATAGAATCTGTATTTGCTTTGATGTTTTGCCATTTATGCATACACACCACAAGCACGCTATCGCTACAAGCTTGTCCGCTAAGGCTTGTGCCAGATCCACGAAAGGTAAGTGGAATATTATAAGTGTTGCTTAGTATAATAATGCGTTGCACTTCTTCCTCATTGACAGGCTTTAACACAAGTTTTGGGATATAGCGATAACACGACGCATCTACACCATAGGCAAAACGCATAATATAGCTATCATAGATTCTATAATCACGTCTTGTGTCATTTTGGTCAAACAAAAATTCTCTGCATTTTTGTGCAAACATTTCATAATTTTGCATAGACTCTCCTTGTTGCGTAATGCATATAGATAGTGCTTTTACATAGCGATTTGGGCAATATCACCAATCCTCAAAAATTCCCTATAGATACTTCCAATGAGTGTGTATCTATTGTGTTTAAGTTTTGGATCTTTGTCATTTACAAGCACATTATCAAAAAATGCTTCAAGTGGAATTCTAAGCTCAAAAAGTGCCTTTGTGCGCCTTAGTGGAGTAGCAAACTCTTTATTTTTGATTGCCATAAAAGTTTGAAAAAGTGTGTTTTCAGCATCATGACTAAAAAGCGTAGAATCTACATCTGCTATATTAAGTGTATCAATAGATACATCTTTGCAAATATTTGCTACTCGCTTAAATGTGCTAAGAAGTATAGGTTTGTCTTGTGTGTCTTCAAACACCTTATCAAGCGCAAGGGCATTATAGATAAGCGTATTGACATCGCGTTGTGCGTGATTGTGTGAATCTAACCCACAAAGGGCACTTCGGAAAATAGAAGCATTAAGAGGCAAGGCATTTTCTAAACGCTCTAGGAAAAAAGATTCTATGTGTGCTACTATATTTTGTGTTGTTGGTGCAAGTTGTGTATTTGTATCGTTAGATTCTGTATTGTTTGCGTAGCCTATGGCATTGTATATATTAAGAATATCATCGCGTAGATTAAAGGTAAAACCTTGATCTTGGATAATTTTTAAGATTCCATTAGCGGCTCGACGCAGTGCATATGGATCTTTGGAGCCAGTGGGAATTTTGTTGATACTAAAAAGCCCAAAAATATTATCAAGTTTGTTTGCAAGACTTAATAACGCACTTAGTATATTTGATGGCAGGGCAGAATCTTCAGTATTTGGGAGATATTGTTCTTGCAAGGCTTGTGCGATGAGCGGATCATATCCTAGTTTTTGTGCATAAAAACCGCCCATAATACCTTGTAATTCAGGAAATTCATACACCATTTCTGTTAGTAAATCCGCTTTGGCAAGTAACACACTTTGTTCTAGTAATGCCAAACAATCTTCACGATGGGGTAAGAATGTATGAGTTTGTGCATATTTGGCGTATAAAAGTCGCGCAATTTGTAATTCTCGTTGCGTTTTTTGTGCCAAGCTTCCCAAGCCTTGCACAAAGACAATATTTTCTAACCCTTTGGTTTGTAATCCGCGTTTTAGGTCATTGTGATAAAAAAACATCGCATCGCTTAGCCTTGCTCTTAGGACTTTTTGATTCCCAGAAATGATGATAGAAGGGTCATTGGTGGTAGAATTTGTAACAACAACAAAGCCATTAAAAAGTCGCCCTTGTTTGTGGATAGCAAAATAGCGTTGATTTTCTTTCATAGAGGTGATGATGACTTCTTGTGGCAATTCCAAAAAATTCTCTTCAAAGCTTCCAAGCAAAGCTTGTGGATATTCTGTGATAGCTACTACCTCTTCAAGTAGCGCAGAATCTAGTTCGACTTCGACATTATACGTGTGTTCTAACTCTTGGATTTGTTTGAGGATTTTTTCTTTGCGTTCTTGTTGATTTAGTATCACTTTATGTGTATGTAAAACTTCAAAATATTGTGCGATGTTATTGATCATAATAGCTTCAAAGCCTAAATCTCTATGCCCAAAAGTTTGTGGCTTAGAATCTATACCAAATGCGTGCAATTTAAGGCTTTTTTCACCCAAAAAGGCACAAATATTTTCGATAGGGCGTATAAAACTCTCGCTCAAATTACCCCAACGCATACTTTTACCAAAATGCAAGGAATGCAAGAATTGGTCAAAAATTTCTGGCAAAAGTTCTGCAGATTCTACACCTTTTTGCGTGGAGGAAAAATACAATACTTCCTTGCCGTCTTTGGTAGCGATTGTAACTTTGTCGCGATCTGTTTGTGGATTGAGGTTGTGTTTGGTAAAAAAACTCATTCCTGCTTTTGTGAGTGCGTTATTTGGATCGCCACCTTCAAAGGCTATGGCAATTGGCGCACCATAGGCTTGTATGTGTATATCTTTTGAGTGTAGTGGGAAATCTTTGGCATACATCACAATGCGTCTAGGGGTGAAAAATATTTGTGTTTGACAAGGCGGTATGTGATGTGCTTGGAGAGAATGATTCCATTTGGTAGCAATATTTGGAAATTCTTGTAAAAACGGGATTGCTGGGAGTTCTTGAGTAAGGATTTCTATCAAAAGCTCTGTTGTGTTCAAGGGTATCCTTTGTGATAAAGTCTTTAGAGATGGGATTTTAGCACGCAAAGTATTAGGGTTTTTTAAAATATAGAGTTAAAGAGGATATATATGAGGGTAATATTTTTATGTGTGGTATTTGGGATTATGAGTGTGTGTATGGCACTTCCATTGCATAAAATCGAGGGTAAATGCGTGGCATTAAAGGATTTTAGTGTTGCGCAAAGAAATGTCATTATTAAGGCTTTTAAATATGGAGTAAAATCGGGTTTTGGTTACACAATGGCGGCTATTGCATGGAAAGAATCGTGCGCAGGAGAGTATAGAATGAATTTTGCTGATCCATCTGCTGGAATCTATCACGCACACATACCTGGACTTTTGAAAAAAAATAGCCAAAAAGACACAGGATTTATGCGCAATATGGTAGGAGAATTACTTGTGCGTGATGATGAATATGCTTCTGAAGTGGCGCTTGATGAACTTTTGTATTGGCAAAAAGTGCGTAATGGAAATTGGAAAGAGGTGATTAAATCTTATAATAAGGGGTTTAGTTGGGAAAAAGATAAGGAGCGTGATAAAATGGCACAGAGTTATTATGAAGATATTGCACAGCGTGTCCAAGCCTTGCAGGGATATATACCTAAATATGCTTCTGCACTTGCCAAACAAGCCAAAAATGATAAAGCACTTATATTTTTAGGGAAAAACACAGCTTTAGCACAGAATCTAAAGCCATCTTTATCGCAACAATCTGCATCATATCCTAAATCAAACCCAAAAAAATTGACTACACAAGTTGCTACGCAACCTACAGATTCTCAAAGAAAAAAGCGTGATTTTATAGAATCACCACAAGAACTTAGTGTTAACAAACCCTCATTTCCACCCCAAATGCCAATAAAAAAACAAAATCCAAATACAGGAGAGTTTTACCTCCTGCAAGAGCGTTAAGGTTTGCGTATAAGATAGCGAATAGTTGCTCCAATTTGTTCTATTTGTAAAACTTCATAGCCGTGATTTTTAGCATCAATAGGGATATTGTTGATACTTTGTGGGCAATCACTAAGCACCTCTAAAATTTCTCCACTTCGTAATTCAGGCAAAACTTCTAGTGTCCTAATTGCAGGATATGGGCAAGGCTCACCTTGCAAATCAAGTGAAAAATTTGGTGTTATATTCATATAAATCCCCTTAGAATCTTATGCTTTTTGAAATTTGGATTGTGCGTGGTATTTTCGTTCAATCCACAGCACCCAACCCAAGAAAACAAGCAACAATACATAAGTTATCACAAGCCCACCATAATTTCCAAATGATTGCAAGAGATTTATTTTTGGAAAGTTTGTTGCCAATGGTGCAGAATAATAATCCCAAGTGAGTGCTACAAGTGTAGATCCAATGACATTACCAATCCCAACGATCCAATAATGCACTTGCCCTTCGACAGCGCGATACATCCACCCACACTCACAGCCTCCAGCGATGACAATCCCAAATCCAAAGAGTAAGCCACCAATGATAGCATTTGGTGCTGCCCACATAATTTTAGGTGGGATACCAAGCATAACGTAGCTAAATACCCCAATAGTTGAAACCATCATACCAACAATGACTGCCCTTGCCATATAGCCTCTACCTGTAATAAATAGATCTCTAAAAGCAGAAGTAAAACAAATTTGCGCGCGTGAGATAATAAACCCAAACCCTACACCAAAAATAATCGCAATAGGCAAAATCGGTATAGACTTGCCTTCTGGAGTTATGCCATATAGCATGAGATATATTACCCATATGGCAACTACAAGTAGCACAATGATGCCAAGAATAAGCAGTATTTTTTCTCTTTTGGCATTATGGGTGATGACTTTTTGTACCTGAACTTTTTGTAGCGGAGCTTTGGATCTAAAAAATGGCAAAAGCACCACCTTTGTGCCCAGATAAACTCCAATGATTGTCATGAGTGTAAAAAACCAAGCATGGAGACTAAATTGTGGGATACCTGTAAAAAAACTCGCTAAGTTACAACCCATACCGATGCGTGCCCCAAAACCTGCAATGATGCCCCCAATGAAGGCTTGAGCTATGCGTAAATTACTTTGTGGTAGGCGAAATTTAACATTGTTTGCAAAACTTGCTGCTATAAAAGCCCCAGCAAACATACCAATAATCATCACTCCATCGATTCGATCTAGCGGAGTGCCGCTAAGTCCTATAATCTTAAAGTATCCAAGTGAATCTGTATCTATGCCAAAAAATTGCATAATATGACCACCCCAACGGGTAAATTCACCAGTTACTGCCCAATATGTTCCAGTAAGTCCAAAATAATACGCTGCCATAATGCCTAATGCGATGATTGCAGGCATAGGCGACCAAAATCGCACGAGATAACACTCTTTAAATGCTTTAAACATACTATGTCCTTGTTTTTAAAAAGAAATGTTATGGGATTGATGTAGAATCTCACATACAATTGCTTTGTCCAAAAGCCTAAATTTATGAGGGGGTGCATTCTAATCCCTAACCTCTAAAAGAATCCTTAATGTTTGTATGTGTTTGGTATATAGTGATTAAAGAGTATTTGCTTTAGAGATTTTAGAAACATGCAAGGTTTAAAAATATATGAGACTAGCATTGTATTTTTGCAAATTGTGCTAGAATCGCGAAATTTTTCTAAAGGATAGATACATGCTTGAAGAAATGCAACTTTTGTTTTCAACGCAATTCTATGCTGTTTTATATGCTATCTTGCTTGCGGCTATCACGATTTTGGCTGTTTTAAACCCTTTTGGGAATCTCCCACAATTTATTGCGATGACTGAAGAGCTAGAGACTTCACTACGCCAAAGTCTTTTCCGCAATATTCTTTATACTTCTTTTGTTATTGTTGTGTTGTTTTTACTAAGCGGATCTTTTATTATGCGTTATTTGTTTAATGTAGATTTAAATGATTTGCGAATTGCAGGGGGTTTGCTGTTAATTCTTGTAAGTCTTAAGAATCTCCTTTTTCAATCTCACAAGGCAACCACACATTATGCTACGACAAACAAGCGTGAATTATTAGGTCAAAGTATTGTACCTATGGCTTTTCCTATGTTGGTAGGTCCTGGGACGCTTTCTACTAGTATTGTTATCTCTGAAGAAAATGGCACTTTTGTTGCCCTTAGTGCTGTAGTGGTAGCTTTTGCGTTTATGCTTATTTTGTTTCATTTTGCTGCCACAATCGAACGTGTATTAGGAAAACTTGTTTTGCATGTGCTTTCACGAATAGCGCTTGTTTTTATTATGGCAATGGGCGTAAAAATGATGATTATTGGACTTAGGGCAACATTGTTATAAGACACAAACCCTTTGTGATGTGTGCAAAGCTTTGTTTGTAAAATTGTGCGAGAATTTTGTTTGCATTAAAAATACTTAAAGGAGTAATGAATGAGAGTTATACCTACAATTGGTGCAAGGAAACCAAAAACAAATATCCTTAGAGGGATTGTCGCGGCTTTGTTTGTTTCAAGTTGTGCGCTATGGGCAGAATCTGCCACAGATTCACAAAGTATCGCAGAGCTTTTTTACACGCTTAATGGTGATGCAAACGATCCACACAAAAAAATTAATCATACCAAAGGTTTTTGTGCAGTTGGGGAATTTATACCTGTCAAAGGCATTACAAAGACTTATAATATTCCTCTATTAAAGGAATCTAGTATTCCTACTCAAGCGCGTTTTTCACTAGGTGGTGGAAATCCTAAGGCTAGTGATGCGACAAAAGGAAAAGGATTAGCATTAAAAATTGAAGGCAAAAGTGATAGCTGGGAAATCGTAGTGCTTAATACAGAAATTAATTTTGCAAAGAATCTAGAAGAATTTGTAAAGTTTTTTGAAATACGCGTCCCCAAGAATGGAAAAGTGGATTCTGAAAACATCGCTAAGGTTACCAAAGAAACCCCATCTTTTGCAAATTATGACAAATACCTTGCTAAAACACCGATCACACCAAGTGTAGCAAACACGACTTATCACAGCATACATACTTTTTATTTTACAGATTCTAAGGGCAAGAGTATTCCCGCTAGATTTGCCTTCGTACCTGTAGCAGGTGAGAAAGGATTGAGTGCTGATGAAGCAAAAAAACTTGGCGATGATTTTTTAGAATCTGATTTTAAATCCAAAACTGCTAGTAAGCCTATCGAATACAAAATGATGCTTATTTTGGCAAATCCTGATGATATTACAAACGACACGACGGCATTATGGAGTGGCAAACATAAAGAAGTGCAAATAGCAACGCTTAGGATAAAAGAATATGCAGGCAAGGATTGTAATGGTGATGTGTATATGCCAGCAGTATTACCACAGGGCGTTGATGCACCAAAAGATCCGCTTTTTGAAACAAGAAATGAAGTGTATAGTATCACTTTTGGTAAGCGACAATAAGTATAGTATTCTTGCTTGAAGTCCTCTGCTTGGTATTGCAACCACCACCTAATCCCCCATAGAGAATAAACATAGATTCTCAATAGAGGGTTTTAGGGTGATGAGATTTGTTTTAGTCTCTAAGAGTGAGCGTTGTATATAAACAACCTTCAAGTAAGAGGAATACCCTTAGATTTAGTCCGATATTAAAATCTGGTAAAAACCCGCTCACACTTTTTGCAGATATGTGCTACTTGAGGTAAGCATAAATTCTATGTATAAAACATTATAAAAATTTAAAAATATTTTTAACGCTTTAGATTAATAGCTTCTTTTATGAGGTCATCACCAGTAGTAAAAGCTTTGGCATTCATCGAATACCCCCTTTGCATAACGATAAGATCTGTGAGTGCGCTACCTACATCAACATTGCTTGTTTCTAGGTGTTTGTATAATACAGAACCAAAACGCAAATGTTGCCCACTCCAGCCCAATAAAGGTCTACCACTGCTTATATAGGTATCACCATTATTAGAGATTTCTGTCATCTCAAAGAGATTGCCTCCTACCTTACGCAAACCTTGATCATTAACAAAAGCTGATATGCCTACACGTCCCATAGCCTCAAACGCTCCATTGCTAAAAGAAAGGAAAATAATGCCATCTTTATCGATACGTAAATCTTGTAAATGCCCTTCACTGCGACCATCTTGATTTGTTTGGAGTATTTGTGAATCTTGATAGAGTCGGTTGCTGCTACGCTTTTGGTCTATGCCTGCGATATTGTATGTGATTTGTCCATTACCAAATGCAATGGTGATAGGCTGTGTTATAGGATTGCTATTTTCATCAAAAGAAATTTCGTGTGTGCTTACATCTCCTAGTGCAATTGTGCCATCTTGATTAAAAAGTTGTGTGCGCACTTCCCATTTTTCATTTATGCGAGGATCTGTGGTTACATCTGCTGAATTGATAAGATAATAATGACTTTGTAGCAAAAACTTCGCACCACTCTCATCATATACCTCGACATTGCTTTGGTAGCTAGGCACTTCCAAATACGCACTCTCAAAGCTATCATTACCCAATGCTTTCCAGCCTATTTGATCTTGTTTTGGATTTGAGATACCTTCACTTATGCGTTCATATAGTTTGCCTTGGTAATTAACAATCATCTTTGGTGCATAATTTGTCCCTTCTACAAAATCTTGAGGAAGGTTGCGTGCTGAAGCCACAACTTGCTCCCAACCTCCTTCTTGAGGATTACTATTGCCATTAGATTCTGTGCGTCTATAGACATTGCCATTGTAATTGACAAGCTCTCCAACTTGATAACTTGTTCGTTCCTGCCACTCTCCTAAAGCACTTGTGTCTAAGACTTCCCAATTTGTAGGATCTTGTAAGGGTTGGCTATTGCCACTTATGCCAATATATCCAAACACGATACCTTGATCATTGACAATATCACCATTGTTATAGTTTTTACTCGGACGATATTGTGAATCCACACCACTTGCAAAATTCTCATTTCTTCCAGCTATGCCAAGTTTTTCCGCAAGATTCCCGCTAATAGTCATATCTTTTGTTGTATATGTTACATTGGAGAGTTTCAAGCCTACTTTTGAAACGCTACCATCAGGAAGTCGCGTGATATCTAGCCCAATTCCTGCCTTTTGTAAAAGTGTGGTTTTGAGTTCGTTGAATGTGCGGAAATCTTTGCCATAGCGAAGTTCTATATCTTGATTGCGTCCATTATTATTTATAGTAACAAGAATCTTATCAAAGGTTGTGGCATCAAGAGTCTCGCCATTGGTAGAAAATCCATTGAGATCGGCATTTAAAAATCGCTCTTCATCAAATGATCCATCTGGAAGATTATAGACTTGTGTAGCATTGACACTACTTTGTTTTTTGTTGAGGTTTAGGCTTAGATCGACTTTTGTAGTAAGCACAGGTTTATAATACAAATCTTGTGGGATTTGGATAGGCTGAAGTTCGCCTGTAGCAAGTTTAGTAAAGTCTTCATCATTATTGTTGTTAGTAGTAAAAACATTATTATTAATCTTACCTAGATTCACGCCATACATATAGTATCCACTAGAATTGACAATATACCCCTCGCCATCGCGCAAAAAACTTCCATCACGCGTAAAGTAGGTTTTTTGCTTGCTTTCATATCCATCATCTTTGATGACAAAAGATCCGCCTTTGTTTTCGCCTACGACAAACCACCCTTTGCCTTCATATGCGACATCAAACTCCCCATCGCTATTTTTGTAGCTTCCACTTTTGGTAGAGATCGCATTACTTGCTTTTGTAACGCCGTAATTGTAGTCATTATTGATTGCAGAATTTGCGTTGAGTGAATCTAGCGATGAGGTAAAGAGGCTTTCAAATTGTGGTTGATTCTCGCGATATCCTATTGTATTGACATTGGCGATATTATTAGCTAGTGAATCTAAGCCAAATTGATGAGTTTTGATACCACTAAAGGAATTAATCATTGTCCCATTCATAGGCTATGATCCTTATTATAAAACTCAATTGCACTCTGGAGTGGTAAAATCATATCGCCCATTCTTAGCATTGGTGCGCCCTTATCAAAGATAATGCTTTGCACTTCACCACGCCCTACTCGCGCAGTATGATACTGGCTAGTGCTTGAATCAAGATTATATTCTGCACGAATATTGTAACCGCCTGTTGGTAATTGCGTACCATTGTCGCTTTTGCCATCCCAATTAAATTCCACATACCCACTTTTTCCGGCATATTCTTTGAGTGAAAGAGTGCGCACAAGTTCGTTTTGTTGGTTAAAGATATGAATCTTTGGTTCGCCTTGTTGTGCATTGATAGCTTGGTCAAAAAAGATTTGAAATTTCACACTATCACCAGCATTAAGATTGACACCAAAGACATCAGTTTCAGCGATTTTGCCTATCATAGAAACAGATTGGAGGGCATTGAGGGCTGCCATTGCGCTATTAGAGGAAGCGGTGGTTTTCATACCCTCGTTGAGGCTTTCAAGAGATTCTTTCATTTTGGCTTGGAATTCTTTGAGTTCTTTGTTAGTTTCTTGTGTGGATTTCATCGCTTCTGCCACTTCCACCATAGTCTTTTTGTTTTGCTCTTGCATTTCTACTTGTGTGAGTTGTGCAGTTTGTGTAATGATTTTATCTGTTTCCATTGGAGCGGTGGGATCTTGGTTTTTGAGCTGCTCCAAAAATAATCTCATAAATGCATCATTATCAAGTTCATTGATATTTTTTGGATTTTGTTTTTCTATTTTGGCAGTTGCCCCTGTAACTTCCCCTAAATCAATCGCCATTTAAACCCTTTATGCATATTGTGGTATTGTCATAAACATTGTGTGGGTTTCTAAGCTATTTTCATTCCCTTGATGTGCATTATAAGTCTGGGCTTGATTTCTGTGTCCTTGTTGGCGTTTTTGTCCTGAATTCGCATTGTTTTGAGAAAAACTTAAATCAACATTGTTAAAGCCCATTTGTGCGAGATTGTTGCGCAATTCCACTTGATTATTGATAAAGAGATTGATTGCAGTTGGATTAGAAATGACTTGCACTTGCAAATCTTTACCATTTTTGGAGATTGTGAGTTCAAGTGTGCCTAGATTCTGTGGATTTAACTCAAGAGAGAGTTTGGTAATTGGTGGTTTATAATTAAGCACTTCTTGAGTAAGTTGTGAAGCAAAGTTATACACAGATTGTCTTGCTAGGACACTTTTATAGAATATATCAGGTTTGATAGTCTGCATTGTAGGAGTTATGTTAGTTGTTTGGCTTTGGGTTGTCTCTTTAGAGGTTGGTGGTTCTTTGCTTGTTTGTGTGTGGATATGTTGTGCACTTTGTTCTAAATCTTGCAAAAATTCTTCATTAGCTATTTGGGCATTTTGGTTTGTTGATGATTTTTGTGAGTCTTGTGGTGTGTGAGAATGTTGGGATTGTTGTTTGGAATCCCCATTTTGTGTAGATTCTGTATTGGCTTGTGTGGTTTTTGCGTGTGGTTGGGTGCTAGATTTTTGAGATGTTTCTTGGTTTTTTGCTTTTGGTGCGTGATTTGTTTGGTGTTCTGTTGTAGTGATTATATCTTTGGTTTCTTGGAGATTTATATTTTCTGGCATATGCAACGAATCTTCTAACATATCTTGTGTGATTTGCATACCCTGTGCTAACATAGGAGCATCTATGGGAGAAGATTTTTGGATAGATTCAGTATTTTCTTTGGGAGATTGTTTGGAATCTAGTTTTGTATCTGATGTTTTATTTTGTGTATTTTGAGAGTTTTGGGTAGTTTTTGTTTGTGCCTCTTTGGGTGTTTTTGATTTTTTTTGATTTTTTTGTGTGTTTGTCGTGGCGTTGTGAGATGTATCGTTAGTATTAGGTATTTCAAGGTTTTGGAGTGATTCTTGGGTGCTAAGCGGCTCTTGTATAACTTGAGATTGCGTATTTGGGGCTTTAGAATGCTGGACTTGTTGGCTTTTTTGTGGTGCCTTTCCCTCTTGTGTTGCTATAGTCTCTTTAGTGTTGGTTGGTGTATTTTTAGGTGCGCTATCTTGCGTTTTGGCATTAGTTTTTTGTGAAGCTTTTGTTTTTTTCTCACTTTTAGGATTTTGTGAGGCATTGGGTGTTGCCTCTAATACATCTTGCTTAGCTTTGTCGGGGTAAATCCTTTGGACCAAGCATCGACCCTAGTGTAGTGACGCTTTGTTCTGTCTTACCTTCTTCATAGATATTAGAAATTTTGCTTGTGATATTTTGTGGTTTTTTGGTGCCGCGGTTAATCACTGCCACACGATCTTCTAGGTTTTCCATTTCGTATTGAATCTTTTGCTTAGCGGATTTTGGTGTTGCTTTAGGTTTTGGTTGTATTTCTTGTGCTTGGCTACTTACATTTGTAGGATTTAATCCCTTATCTTTGGCGAGTTCTTGCACATCATCGAGAGTTTTTGGTGCTTGATCCTTTGTATAAGGTGCTATTTTAGGTTGCATACCTGTGTTTTGAGCTTGTAGAGCTTGTTTGTCTTGAGCGATTTTTGTGCCTTGCTCTTGTGTAGCCTTGAGTGCTTGAGTAAGTGGCGTATCCTTTGGTGCTTGGGGTGGCGTAGCAGTGCTTTGAGATTTTAATGCTTCTGGTGTGAGTGAGGCAGCCAAAAGCTCTGTGGTTTCTGGTGTATGTTTTTTGGGTGTTTGTTCTTTTTTTTGGGTGGATTCTGCTAGTTTTGAACTATCTTTTGGCGTTGTTTTGCTTTCTTTTGTGTCTTTTACTTGGGTTGGCTTTGCTGCTACTTGTGTTTGTGTACTTTTAGTTGTTAGTCTTTCGAGGTTTTGTGTAGTTTCTTTTAAATATTTCTCAAATTCTGAATTACGCGTAGAAGTTTTTTCTACAAGCTTTTGGGCTTTTGGTTGTGTTTGCAAAACATCTTCTATCATAACTATACTCCTAAGCGTAAAATCTTAGGGATCATAAAGCAAAATATATTCCCTTATCGAGTTTGGTTTTTGATACGCAACGAGTTTAGTACCACAATAATTGAGCTAAAACTCATTGAGAGTGCAGCAAAAAGCGGTATGATAAGCCCACAAATTGCAATGGGAATAGTAAGGGCATTATACATAATGCTTAGCAGTATGTTTTGCTTGATTGTCTTAAAAGTGATTTTGGCTAAATGCAAAGCATTTTGCATACTTTGCAAGCTATCATCAAGGATTATAACATCGCTACTTAAAATAGCTATATCACTTCCAGCACCCATAGATATGGCTATATCACTTTTACTTAGTGCAAGGGCGTCATTAATCCCATCACCCACCATAACTACCTTATGTGTTTTTGCTTTTAGATTCTCAATATATGCCCCTTTATCTAGTGGAGAAAATTCTGCGTGATATTCACTTATTCCAAGCTCTTTGGCGCATTTTTGCACACTTTGTGTCCTATCGCCACTAAGCAAAATTGTATGTATATGTTGGGATTGTAGATACGCTATAAGTTCTTTGGCATAGGGCTTTGGTGAATCTTGTAGTTCAAAAACTGCCACAAGCTCCCTACCTTTTGCAAATCCAAACATCATACCTTCACCAAGTTCTAATACAGGGATTATCACACCTTGTTCTTGCAAGAATGCAAGGCTACCACCAAGCACAAGTTCCCCTTCATAGTAGCCACACACACCCTTAGAATCTATTTGCTGAAAGGATTGTAAATGCACGAGGTGCGGATTTAGGTGCGCATAGTGTGTGCGGACATATTCACATACACTAAGAGAGATAGGGTGTTTGCTTGTATGTGTGAGTGTGTAAAGTAGGCTAACGCTTAGAGAATCTAGCAAGTCTGTATGCGTAGCATACACCTGTGGTTTTCCCATAGTGAGTGTGCCGGTTTTGTCAAAAACAATTGTGTCTATTTTGGCGAGGGTTTCTAAAAAACTCGCTTGTCGAAATAAGATATGCTTTTTGTAGCCTTGAGAGATTCCTATGATTGTGGCTATTGGTGTGGCAAGGGCGAGGGCACAAGGACACGCGATGATAATAACTGAAATAGCGATAATCATTGCACCTTCTGCACCTTTGTCGCTTAGCACATACCAGCCCATAAAACATAAAAGTGCGATAGCCAAAATCGTGCGTGAGAAATTTTGTGAAATACTATTGGCAAGATTCTGTATAGATGGTTTGTGAGCTAGACTTTGTTCTACGAGATTAAGAAGTTTGCTCATGAGGCTATCATTAAAACTTTTAGTTGCTTTGTAGAGAATCTTATGGGTGAGATTGATAGATCCGGATATGACTTCTTGCCCTGATTGAAGTTCTAGGGGCATACTTTCGCCATTAATAGCCTTGGTATCAAAAAGCCCTTTTTGGCTTAGCAAGATTCCATCAATGGCGATTTTTTCACCAGGCAAACTCATAATCACATCGCCTATTTGCACTTCTTGAGGTTTTTTGATTTCTAGTGTGCGTTCATCGCCGTTTTTGCAAATAGTGATATTTTGGGGTAAAAATGCATAGATAGCCTCCAAACTCTCTCCAGCACTTTTTTTGCTACGCACTTCCAAAAATTTTCCAATCAAGACAAAGGTAATAATCATACTCACAGATTCAAAGTATGTTTCCCCACTATGCGTGATAGTGGCATAGATTGAGTAGAGATAAGTAAGCGTTGAACCCACCGCTACAAGCATATCCATACCAATAAAGCCATTTTTTAACCCATAGTATGCCCCTCTATAAAAGATAAATCCTGCATAAAATAGCGTAAGCGAACAAAGGATGAATGAGGCGATATTTAGCACATTGCGTACGTATGCTTCTATCCCAAGAAAATAGCCACTATATTGAGCTACAGCAATCCACATAATATTCATCGTGCAAAAAAGGGCAACAATGACACGCGTGTAATATTCTTTTGTTTGTTTTTTATCCGTGTTTTCTTGGAGTTGTGGATCATACGCGTAGGCGTCATAACCGATACTTTGTATAAGCCGTATGATTTGAGAAAGCGTGATGATTTGAGAATCCCATGTGATATATAAGCGATTGTTGGTGTAATTGATACTTGCACTTTTTATACCCTTTTGGGAGTTTAGCACTTGCTCATTAAGCCATACACAAGCCGCACAATGAATATGCGTAAGAATGAGTGCACAGCTATTAAGATTAGGATTTTTTGAATCTATGCGGATATATTTTTGTGCGAAGCTAGGCGAATCAAAAAAATTTAAATCTTGTGTATCTTGTGTAGGCGGTGTGAGAGCGACATCGCCTCTTTTGGCATAAAAACTCCCTAAATCTGCTTTTTGGAGAAGCATATATACGCCCTCACAACCACTACAGCAAAAATACAAGTCCTCACCATTATAGGGAACTTTTTTGAGTGCGTGTTCTTCATAAGTGATATGGCAGTGGCTACAATGTCTTAGCACCTTATTGCACCTTATTCCTTTGGGCTTTAGGGATTTTGGGTTTGCATTGTAGCGTAGCTTTGATAAAAGTTAAAGGGAGTCTCTGTTAAAATGTGCTTCTACCAACATATTTTTAAGGAAGTGCGTGGAGAAGTTATTACAATGTTTTGAATATATCAAGCGTTATCATGTCGATATGCTAGATTCTATAAGCATTATGTTAGAACTTTTTATCATCAAGAATTCTTATCCCAATAGCCTAAGGGAATTTATAGCTTTAGGATCCAAACGCAAACCAATCGCCCAAAGCCTTAATCATAGACTCGAAGAGATTGTGAGCAAGGAACTTTTTATCGCCATTAATCCAAACATTAACTTTTTAAAAACCCTCAAGCTTATTCAAGATACGGATACGACTTTGAGTAATATCGAGGAATTTTTGCATATCATTACACAAAAAAAGACCTCTAACAAGCTCTACTTTTATTCCACGCCTTTAGAAATTAATGAGCTTCTTGTGCGACTTTTGGATATACAAGGTGATGAAAAAATTTATA
Organism: Helicobacter equorum; assembly: GCF_900198655.1. GTDB lineage: Bacteria > Campylobacterota > Campylobacteria > Campylobacterales > Helicobacteraceae > Helicobacter_F > Helicobacter_F equorum. Next base: position 35,100 of record NZ_FZPO01000008.1, read on the forward strand.
ATCCTTGCTACGGGATTGGCACATTATTTTTGATGATTTCCCAGATTCTGTATGCCAAGCAACCAAATACACCAATAGCCCTTTATGGCGAGGAGTTAGATGCTCGTCTTGCCAAGGTAGCTAAGCTCACATGTAAACTTGCTAATATCGATTATCATCATCTTATCGTTAATGACATTTTAAAAGCACCATTTTTTGAACAAAAATTTGACAAAATTATTTGTAACCCTCCATTTAGTGCGCATATAGGCGTGGAATATCTTAAAGATGATAAGCGTTTTAGTGGATTGCATTCTTTGGCAAAAACATATGCCGAATGGGTTTTTTTAATCCACGCTTTGTATTATCTAAAAAAACGCGCAGTGTTTATTTTGCGCACACAAACTTTGCAAAAATCTAGTCTTGAGAGTGAGTTTATGCAGAGATTTTATAAGCAAGGCTTGATTGAAGCAATTATCGAATTACCCAAAAATATTTTTCCTCACCAAAACGCAGATTTTTGTGTGCTTGTCCTCTCGCCAAACAATCAAGAGATTTTAAGCATTGATGCTAAGGGTGAGCATTTTTGGAAAAAAGATGGCAAATACAATCGCCTTGTGAATCTTGATGAAATCACAAAAGCATTTTTTGCGCGTAAAGAAAATGATTTTTGCTTTCTTACGCCTTATACACATATCACTTCCTATAATCTTCCACTTACGCGCAAAGACACACCACAAAGCGAGGGCATTACCCTTAGTGCTTTGGGTGTGGAAGTATTTCGCGGACAGCGTGTATATGGGGGAAAAAATGATACACGCATAGAATATTATGATGTTGGTTTGGCAGATTTTAGTGAATATGGGTTTAGCGAGGAATTTTATACCAAGCGCTTTTTGGGTGATCGCCTCAAAGTGCAAAAATATGCGCTAAAGCCCTATGATATTTGTCTTTCACTACGTGGAAACACTCCAAAGGTAACTATTTTTAGTCCAAATATCGCACACAAATTTGCTGTCGCAAATGCGGGGATTGTGATCGTGCGATGTGCAAATTCCAGGCAAGCTATTGGGCTATATTGTTATTTTTACTCCCATAATGGACAAAGTGCATTAAGTGCATTGTACGAACATTATACAAAAAGTATTGATGTAGAGAGCCTTAAAAGCCTTATGATACCCACAGATTTTGAATCCCATTCCACACAAAAGTTTGAAAAAATATGCAAGTTTTCTACACAACTTAAAGATATAAAAGATTCTCTAGAATTATTGCGAGGATAAACAAAGGTGGCTATACATATACAAGAAAGTGGGGTTATTAATGTCCGAAGTGGTGAAAATGTCCGCGTGATAATGCCAAGTAATTTGTATGGTTGCACTTTGGGTGATGATGTGTTTGTAGGACCATTTTGTGAGATTCAAAATGATGTATATGTAGGTTCACGCACAAGAATTCAAAGCCACAGCTTTATTTGTTCGCTTGTGGAAGTGGGTGAGGATTGTTTTATAGGGCATGGTGTGATGTTTATTAATGATCTTTTTAGTGATGGTGCACCAGCAGATTCTAAGACAAAATGGCGTGCTACCAAGATTGGCAATAATGTCTCTATCGGATCAAATGCTACAATCTTACCTGTGTGCATTTGCGATAATGTCGTGATTGGCGCAGGAAGTGTAGTCACCAAAGATATAGCAGTGAGTGGATTTTATGCGGGGAATCCAGCGAGATTATTACAAATAATGGAGAAGGAATGAATACATTACGGCATGTAGCCATTATTATGGATGGTAATGGGCGTTGGGCGAGTGCCAAGGGGAAAAATCGCACTTTTGGACATAGGCAGGGAGCAAAAGTCGTGCGCGAGATTACAAAATATTGTGCCGGGCAAAATATCAAATACCTCACGCTATATGCGTTTTCTACCGAAAATTGGTTACGCCCAAAATCAGAAGTGGATTTTTTGATGAAGCTTTTGGAGCATTATTTGCAAAGTGAGCTAGCAGTCTATCAAAACAATAACATACGCTTTGTCGTCATCGGCGATGTGGAGGGATTAAGCAAAAAACTTCAAAAACTCATACACGCTATGCAAGATGCCACCGCACAAAATACGGGCTTAACGCAATTTTTGGCTCTAAATTATGGAGCAAAAAATGAAATTGCACGATCTGCGCTCTCTCTTTATGATCGCAATGTATTTACACAGGCAAAAACGCTTAAGCGTGAACAAGCCATTGAATACATAGCAAAAAATATCGAAAACACCCTTGATACACGTGGGGCAAGTGATGTGGATTTGCTAATACGCACAGGTGGGGAAATGCGACTTTCAAACTTTTTGCTTTGGCAATGTGCGTATGCGGAGTTGTTTTTTACCCCAACACTTTGGCCAGATTTTAGCGCCAAAGAATTAGAAAGTATTTTACAAGATTTTTATCACAGAATCCGTAGATTTGGCGGACTCTAGATGATAAGCATTAATCTTTTTTCTTAACGCGGTAGATATAATCAGATGTGGGGAGTTTAAATATGTTTTTATCACCCACAACAAGTTTTTGTTGTAGCCAATCCCCAAAAATATATTTAGTCAAAGATTTTATGGAAATATAGGGCATTCCAAATGCTTGACTTTTATAAACAAGATCGTATTTTTGTGTCATTGCTTCTAGGTATTGAGAATCTGCATAGTGATGAGTGGAATTATTAAGAATAATAAAGTCACCTTCTTGTGGCTCATCAACATCTTGGCTGTTATAAATAGTTAGGGGAGAATCTAGATTTTGTTGAATGATTGGTATGTTTTGGTAATCGTTATCTTTGACTTTAATATCAAAGTTTGAGACACCATAGACTTCAGTAAGGTATCTTGCCATATGCGACCAATACCAAGTGTTGTATGCTTTGCTTCTACCATTACCATCAAAATAGAGGGTGATTGTAGAGCTATCTTTGGCTTCATGTGCCAAGAAACTCAAGGTTTGATGGAATTTGATACCGTCTGTTTTGATTCGTATAAACGAATGGATGCCTATAGGTAGCGTGTAAACAATAAAGATGATACAACAACTAAATATTAAGACTTTGACAAAAAAATTTTGCATATATTTTAGGACTCTAACATAATATACTATTCCTGCCAAACTCATAATATATACTGGAATGAGATAGTATGCTTCGAATAGTTGAAGTTTTATAAATGCTAAAATGTATAACATACTCCCAAATGCTAGTGTGTCAAAAATACCATGAAACTTTTCTTTTTTGTGCCATATTCGATAAAGACGATAAATTCCTAAAGTGGGAAGCAAAAGTATTATGAAACAATCCTGTAGCACAAAGTTAGCAAATCCCTTGGTAACGTATGCTGTTTGGGATATTACTTTATTAATATCATAAGTTTTTACAATATGTGGATAAATAAGCCACATATATAAGATTAGATATATCATTGCACTTAGGGCTAAGAGAGTGTAATACACAAAACTTCGATTAAAACTTTTATTTTTTACCAAAATAATAAGATTCACAAAACCCACAAAGCCTATAAACAAAAATGTTGGTTCTTTAAGATATAGGCTTAGGTTTGCTGTGATACATCCTATAGTCATATATAACACACGATTTGTAAGAGAAAACCTAAATGTTGCATACACAAAGACAAGTAAAAATAATACTTGTAGCCGTTCTGGATAACAGATTCCAAGCATAACAGCTACAAAACCAGGGTGCAGTAGTAATCCTAGAAGAATTGCTATATAAATCCATTTGTAATGTGGTGCGATTTGATATGTGTCAAAGATAGCTTCTAAGAGTTTCCATAATACAATAGCAACACAAAAAACCTCTATAGCATTAAAGGAACAATAGACATAGGCTGAAGTAAAAAATTGCATTAAAATATTAAGATCCATAAAAGCAAGCGGATAAAACCTCCCAGCGCTTGGGTTGTAACCATTGATAATTGGATGCTTAGCTAAGATCTCCAACCACATTACGCCATCATCAAGATTAAAAGCATATCGTGCATATATCACTATACAGACACAATATATACATACAATACTAAAGTATGTATATAGTATTTTCCTATCCCCCCCCCCTTATTGCTTTAGAAGTGAAAAGTTTTTGCATATGCTCCCTTTATGTAAAAGTAATATAACAATTGTATCATAGTTACCTTTGGTTTCGTGCTAAAACATAAGGATAGGATTATAAGTGCAGATAAGGTATACTCTCCTTTGGTATTTTTAGCATTAAGGAGTAAGAATGGATACCTACGAATATGGCGAGTTGCTAAAAGAATTAGAAAATAAAGTGCATAACATTACAAAAGTTATACAACCAAATGCTTTACGAGAAGAGCTTGCAAAGATTTCGCACATGGAGTTAGACCCAAAGTTTTGGGAGGATGCCAAAAAAGCTGGTGAGATAGGCAAGCAAAAAAGTAAAATCACGCGTCTTTTAGAAACATTTGATACAACAAATGCATTGCTAGCGGATTCTAAAGAGCTTTTTGCACTTTTAGAATCTGAAAATGATGAAGCAAGTTTGACTGAACTTTTTGCCCAAGCTCCCGAATTAGAATCTAGCATTACAGATCTTGAAATACAAGTGATGTTACATGAGCCAAACGACAACACTAACGCTATCATTACGATCCAACCTGGTGCAGGTGGCACAGAATCTCAAGATTGGGCGAGTATGCTTTATCGTATGTATTTGCGTTATGCCGAGCGTCGAGGCTATAAAGTTGAATTACTTGATTATCAAGACGGCGAAGAAGCTGGGATTAAGGGCGTGGCTTTTATCATAAAAGGCGAGAATGCGTATGGTTATTTAAAAGGCGAGAATGGTGTGCATAGACTTGTGCGAATTTCGCCATTTGATGCCAATGCCAAACGACACACAAGCTTTAGCAGTGTGCAAGTAAGCCCCGAACTTGATGATGATATTGATATTGTCATAGAAGACAAAGACATACGCATAGATACATATCGTGCAAGTGGTGCAGGAGGGCAGCATGTGAATAAAACAGAATCTGCTATTAGAATCACACACTTACCTAGTGGCATTGTCGTGCAGTGTCAAAATGATCGATCCCAACACAAAAACAAAGCCACTGCTATGAAAATGCTTAAATCCAAACTATACGAACTAGAGCGACAAAAACAACAAGAAGGTGTCGCTACCCAAGAAAAAAGTGAGATAGGTTGGGGACATCAGATTCGATCCTATGTGCTTGCGCCTTATCAGCAAGTCAAGGATTTGCGAAGTCAGTATGCCACAAGTGATACAAGCGGGGTGCTTGATGGGGATCTTGACAAAATTATAGAATCTGTCTTGGTGCATAGAGGATAGGATATTTGCACGAAGCTTCAAGATTCCTATTAGGGAATCTTTTAGGGTTTTATGGATTCACAACAGAGATAGCTTATCTTTGTGCGCCTATGCAAAGATTTTTTCATTTTTTCTCTTTTTAATTTATTTTGGTTTTTGCTATGCTTATAGCAAGTTATGCGATATGGCGGCATTTATGCAATATTGTATCTTTGCGTTTTGCGCATACAAAAACACAATCATATGTAAGTGTGTTTGAAAATGTTTTTTCATAAGCACATAAGAGTTCTTTGCTTAGAAAAAACCCTTTTTGTAGGCTATTGACACCACTATAGTGTAGATGTCTAAAAACTTCTAATGGAGATTCAAAGCATAATGTGTGCTGAAAGCTATAGAGGTGCAGGATTTCAAAGTTTTGGCTTAGAATCTCTTCGTATGTTTCTAGGCTTAGATATTGCAGTCCAACTCCACATAATTGCTTTATCTGCCAAAAATTTTGCACACCAAAGCTTGAAAAAAGCAAAATTCCATTTTTACGCAAAAATTTTGGTAGTGTTTGCAGACATTTTTTTTGGTTGAGCCATTGTATCGTGGCATTGGCTGTGATGAGATCAAATGTGCGTGGAGAGAGAAGCTCATCAATATGCTCCATATCAAAACACAAAAATTCTTTGTCACAATATTGCGTGTAGTCATTGATGTCGTTGCACACAAAATGTGTGTGTGGATAGAGGTATGCCAAAAGGTTTGTGTAGTTTCCTACACCACAACCAAATTCAAAAATGTTTTGGAGTTTTGGGCGATGAGTTTGGAGAATGTGCGTGAGTGTTAGTGCCATTTTGTGTTGCACGATAGCGTGTTGCGTGTAAGTGTGGGCGTGATGTAAAAAGCGTTTGGCGACAAGAGACATTACAAGATTTCCAGAGTTTCAAAGACAAAATGAGGGCTTGTGAGTGCGTGCATACTAAAGCTTGGGTGTGTTTTGGCATAAGTTTCCCACGCAAGATTCTGTGTTGCGGGGTTAAAAATCATATCTTTTTGGCTAACATATGCCTTGTCCCATTTGGATTGGTGGGCTAGTGGCGTGTGTGCGCAAAAAGATTCTAAGGATTGTAATTCTTCTTGGAGTATGTGTGTAGGTGATAGATAGCTATCATTTTTAGATTCGCCAAAGCACCCTTGTATAAATAATTCTCTATCAAAATGTTGGATTGTCCGCCTAAAAAGCCTTGGGTGTATGCCATATTGTGTATCTATACCAAGTGGTGTGCCATTGATAGCTATAGCTTTTGTAGGAGCATATGTAGGCGTGTATAAAATCCGCGATGCAAAAGCCACGCCCATAGACCACGCGATGAGCGTATGTGCCTTTTGGGTAAGTGCGCAAATCTCATCGGTGTTGCTAAAATCGCGATAATCATACACCATTGCGAGAGGTTTTTTGGGGTTAAAGGCTTGTGGCAAGACACCAAAGCCACTACAAAAAAGCGCAAAAGATGTATGTGGGGCGTCATTAAAAAAATGTATATTCATATTTCCGCCTTATGGAGAGATTCTAAAAGTTGGTGGATATGTGAGGATTGTAGTGCAGCATTAAGACAGATTCGCACTCTCGCGGTATCTTTTGGGACACTAGGATAGCGGATTGCTGGAGCAAAGATTCCATATTTGCGTAGATGTGTGGCTAATGCCAATGCGCGTTCATTGCTACCTACGACGATACCAAGGATATGAGCTTCTCCTAATACTTCATAGCGTTGTGTATTGAGATTGGATATTAATTCTGTGCTAAGGGTGCGTAAGTGTGTCCTGTATGGTGCTAATTGTGCCAAAGAAGTAAAGACTTGCAAACTAAAAGCAACATTCAGTGGCGGTAGGGCAGTTGAGTAGATGAAACTTCGTGCGGTGTTTAGGCAGTATTGTTTGATTTGGCTATGACATACAACACACGCTCCAACAGAGCTTATCGCCTTGCCAAATGTGAGAATCAAAAAATCTATCTCTTGGCTTAGATGTAGTTCTTTTGCCCTGCCTAATCCATCATCGCCACATACGCCTATACTATGGGCTTCATCAAGATATATATAGACATTTTCATAGCATTTTTTTATGCGCACAAGTTCGTGTAATGGTGCAAAATCCCCATCCATGGAATACAAGCCTTCGGCTACAATAATAAGCATATCATAGTCATTATGATAGTGTGTTACAAGCTTTTGGAGGGCTTGTATGTTATTGTGAGCAAATCGCTTGAAATGCGCACGAGCGAGAGAAATACCATCAAACACGCTAGCATGCACATATTCATCAAGCACAAAAAGCACCTTACCGAGTTTGGCTAAAGACTGAATCATACCGACATTGGCGTGATACCCACTATTAAAAAGTAAGCAGTCTTTGTGATAAAGATTTGCGATATAGGATTCTAACTGCGAAAAAATGGGAAAATCTCCGCTTAAAAGGCGTGAAGAACTTGCGCTAAGGTAGGCGATATTTTTACTAGCATTTTGGAGAAATGCCGTGATTGTATCTTGCCAAAGTGTTTGCAAACCTAAATAGTCGTTAGAGGCGAGATTTATGAGCATTTGGTTATGTGTATCGCGCACAAAAATACCTTGATGTGCGTATGACTGCAAACTGCGTGTATTGTTTTGTGTCGCAAGGTGTTGCAAGGCTTTTGTAAATGGAGAGAGTGAATCTAAGTTTCGTGTGGGATTCATAGCAGTTCCTTAGGGTTATGTGTGGCATAAAATTCTTTGGCAAGAGTATATAATAGCTTTTTGTCATAAAAATCTGTAGAGAATCTAGAAGTTGTTTGGCTATAAAGATAGGTTTCTAGCATTGTGGTAAAAGGTGTATATGTGTGTGGCAAGTGCGTGAGAATTTCTTGTAGTAGCGCTTTATAAGAATGAGCATTGGCTATTAGGGCATAGAGCTTGTGTGTTGTGCGATGGCGTTTCCACCATAGCCATACACTTATACATATACACGAGATTCCACAAAACACGATCCAAAGCCACCACCACGATAGAGAATCTTTTTTAGTGTATGTGGGCATTGGGTTGTCTTGGATATGGATTGCATATGGTGTGCTAGCGATAGGATAAACTTTTGTATTTTGCACATAGCTATATCCAAATGATGGAATCTCATAGGTTTCTTGTGCGATGAGGGTGAAATGTTTGCTAAGTGTATGAAGATATTTATCTGAATCTTGCTTGGAGCTCATTATGGCAGGGGAGGCATAGATACTAACATTAGGAATATCAAGCACAAAATCTAAATCAAAAATATCACCATAGCTTTCTAGGGCGATGTCAAACTCAAGTGGTTCTCCAGCGCCTACATTATGCGTGAGTGCGTGGGTGATGAGGCGACTTACTCCATAAAGTGGTGTTTTTGTGTAGAGATTATCTTGTGAATCTAGAGTTAGAGGCATAACTTCTAGCTGATGTGTAGCGCTTAAAAAAGTTTGTGTGGTTGTTTGTGGTGATTTTGGTGATAAAAATACATCGTGTGTATTTTCATCATCGGTGTTATCCAAAAATCCTACTTGCACTGCTAAAGGCTCTATGGGAAAGATACCAGATTGTGTTGGGTAGAGACAATAACGCATTTGATAGAGGATATACTCGCCATCACCCACGCCCTCTATGCGTTCCATTTCTATGGATTTGATATTTGGGAGATATAAGCGTGCAATATCCAAAGAGTGAATCTTATCAAAAATGTCTTGATGGATTTTGATAGAGATTGTATATAGGACTTGTTCGTGCATAAAGGCTTTGGGTGTGGAGATTGTAGAATCTATAAGAATTTTGTCTAAACCTTGTAATAACGTAATACTTAGAGAGAAAAATAAGAATTTTTGTAGCACTTTGCACCTAAAATAGTATAAAATTTTTATTTTTTAGATTCTAGCAAAATTTTGTTTTAAGACATAATGGATTTTATGCAGATAGGTTTTAGATTACATAAGGAGCTAGTTTGCAGATTTTGCAACAATCTTTTGGAGCATACCAAACGCATTGTTATATTGTGGATCTACCACAGGGACAGCTTATTATAGATCCCGGTGAAAATGCTAGTGAGTGGGTGATTGCGCATTGTTCTAAACCATTGGCTATTTTGAATACACACGGACATTTTGATCATATATGGGATAATGCCTCTCTTCAGAGACATTTTGAGGGTATCCCACTCATTTGTCATACACTTGATGCGTTTTTGTTGCAAAGTGATGTGTTTGATTTGGGACTTACTCCAAGCAACCCAACATTTCTTATTAAGGCACATAAATCCAAACAAACACTTATACTTGAGGGCATAGAAATAAACTTTCATCATTTTCCCGGACATACACCAGGGTGCTGTATGATAGAAATAAACGGACATATTTTTAGCGGAGATTTTATTTTTTATCGCAGTATTGGTAGGAGTGATTTTGCGTATTCTAATCCTGATGATATGCGTGAGTCTCTGTTGCGTTTTGAATCTATGCAAGAGTTGGCTACAATGCCTGTATATCCTGGTCATGGAGAGGGGACTATGGCTCGTGATGAGCAAGCAAATGTAAAATTTTGGATTTCTAGGGTGTGATTATGCTTAGTCAATCTCATAAACAACGATATTCACGCGCTATTAACCTTCCAAATGTTGGTGAGGAAGGACAATTAAAGCTTTTAGACGCTAGTGTGCTCATTGTGGGCGTTGGTGCTATTGGTTCGATTGCTAGCACATATTTAAGTGCGACAGGAGTGGGGAGAATAGGCTTAATCGATTTTGATACGATTGATATTGGTGATTTACAACATCAAGTTTTGTATGAAACCTCTTTTCTTAATCGCCCAAAAGTGCGATCTGCACAAGCAAAACTCCAAAAAATGAATCCAGATATTACTATTGAGGGTTATTTTGAGGCTCTTGATGTGCATAATGCCCTAAAAATTATTCAAAATTATGATTTTATTATCGATGCGACAAATAATCTTCATACGACATTTTTAGTTAATCAAGCGTGTGTGATGGCAAAGAAGCCATTTAGTATTGCTGGATATTATCAATATCAAGGGCAGATTATGACACATATTCCTAGTAGTGCGTGTTTTTCGTGTATCTTTGAGGCACTGCCCCCTCAAGAATTACGCAGAAGTTTTCAAGGTGGTGTTTGCGGATTTAGCACCGGAATTTTAGGTTCTATGCAAGCAGGAGAGGCTTTGAAATATTTCTTGCACAAAGATACACCAAACTTGCATACTACATTGCTTATCGATTGTCTTGGGGTGTTTGATACGCAAACATTGTATTTTAAAAAACTCATAAGATCCAAAAACCCTTCTTGCCCAGTTTGTTCTAAAAACGCTTAAGTCTTGCAATTTGAGAATGCTTTTTGCTTAAAAAGTATAAACTTCTAAGGGCTTGACATGGATTTAACGACGATTATGGGTATGGTTTTGGCGGTTACAAGTATCTCCATTGGGGATATTTTGGAAGGTGGGAATCCACTGCATGTGATTCACTTAAGCTCCGTGATGATTGTGATCCCAACAGCAGCATTTTCGGCGATGACAGCCACACATGGTTCGTATATCAAGGGTGCTTATAAGGAATTAAAATTAGCATTTTTGAATACGGGAGTAAATCTCAACGAAACGATTCGGCAGCTTGTTGAGCTTTCTACAATGGCTCGTAAAGATGGGGTGCTTTCTTTGGAGGGTAAGGCAGCGCAGATAGAAGATGATTTTTTACGCAAGGCACTTGGTATGATTATCGATGGGCGTGATGCGCATGCCGTGCGTGAGGATATGGAGATTCAAATCGAGGTGCTAGAAGAATATTATCATGGTTGTGCGCATTATTGGGTTACAATGGGTGAAACTTGCCCTACATTTGGGCTTGTGGGTGCGGTTATGGGGCTTATGCTTGCACTCCAACTTCTTGATGATCCTAAGGCAATGGCGGCAGGGATTTCTGGAGCTTTTACCGCGACGGTTACAGGAATTTTTGGGGCTTATGCACTTTTTGGTCCATGGGGACATAAGATTATGGCAAAAAGTAAAGATATTGTGCAAGAAAAAACTTTGATCGTAGAGGGTGTAGTGAGTATCGCCAATGGTGATAATCCTCGAAACTTAGAGGAAAAACTCTTAGGATTCATTAAACCCGGTGAGCCAAAAATTTCACAATTTGAATAGGAAGTAATATGGCAAAAAAGAAAAAGTGTCCTGAGTGTGCAGCTGGTGAAAAGTGGGCGGTGCCATACGCGGATTTTCTCTCCCTTTTGCTTGCACTTTTTATTGCATTGTGGGCGATTTCTTCTACAAGTCCTGAAAAGACAAAAGCGCTTAAAGAAGCTTTTATCACTATTTTTGATTATCCTATCACTATGCCTCTACCTTCGCCTGTAGATCAAGATTCTGGAAATTATGAAGGAAATGATGCTGATGAAAACTCACTATCTTCTGGTCCTATTTCTGAACAAGGCATACCATCGGATATACAAGCTGATATTGGTGGTGTGCTAGAGCAGACAGATTCTGGGGCATTTTTGCGCTTACCTTCTCAAATTCTCTTTGAAGCAGGTGTAGCAGAGATTACTAATAGTGATAATTTTACTTACCTTGAGAGACTTGTAACAATCATTAAGGCATATCCGGAATATGTGCATTTAGATGTCCGTGGTTATACCGATGATAGCCCACTTCCTGTGGGATCACCCTACAAAGATCAATATGCTCTTTCAAGTGCTAGAGCTATTAATGTCATGAATGAACTTGTCCAAAAAGGCATACAGCCACATAGAATCTCTATCTCTGGATATGGACCTTATGATCCTATCGTACCAAATGATACGCCACAAAATCGCACTAGAAATAATCGTGTGGAGATATTTTTCTTTGTGAGCAAGAATAATGCATCAAAGATTCAATCACTGCTAGAAAAACAAAATCAATAAGATTAAATCTTATTGATTTTGTTACAAGTGTAACTTCTTATAAATCCTTTATGATATGAATATTATTGATCTTCTATTGATCTTCTTGGGCGATAGCAATGCACACGATCATATTTGCAATTTCTGATGGTTCATCGATCACGGCACTAAAATCCAACCAATTGATACCATCTTTTTTGCCCTGTGCATTCATGCGAGTAAAAATCTTACAAACTGGGGCAAGAGTTCGAATCTTGTCATAAATACTACGCGTTTCATATACAGAATCTATTGCAATTATGACTCCTGCGCATTCTTGGAGTCCTATTTGGTGGAAAATATTGCCATATAAGAGATTTGCAAAAATCACATTATCGCCCTTATCCAATCCGCTACGCACATTTGTAGGATTATTGTCTATGGCAACATATTCTTTGCCATGTTCTTGAAGTTTTTTGACTATTTCTTGACCTATATTTCCATAACCACACACAATGTAGTGATTGCGTAAATCTGTCGTGGTAGATGGTAAATCTTGTTGAGTAGGTTCTGTGAGGATATGAAGTTTTGTGAGAATAAAGTCTGTAAGATTTTCTAGTTTTTCTAGAATAAATGGTGTGGCAACCATTGAAAAAATCACCATGAGCGTAAGGAACTGGTAAATTTCTTCTGGTGTGATACTCTCAAGGAAACCTTGTGGCAAAATGTATTGTATAAATCCACCTTCTGGTTTGAGGTTAAGGACTTGGCGAGAGCTCGCAATAAGAAATATAGCAAAGGAGAACTCTCCGATTTGTGAGAGAGAAAGGGCTGTTTTTAGAGCTATTCTATCACCACAAAAGAAGCGCAAAAAAGCATACACAACAAGTGTTTTACCAAGTATTGTGCAAACAATGAGGATAGCAATTGGAAAAAAATAGTGCATTAAGAAATCTAGCTTTACCTGCATACCAATGGTGATAAAAAACACACCAAGTAAAATATCGCGGAAATTTACCAATACAGATTCTACTTGATAGCGATACGGAGTATTTGAGATAATCATACCTGCCAAAAATGCTCCGAGTGAGGCTGAAAATCCTGAATGACTACTAATAAGTGAAGAGCCTAGCACGATGAGTAGCACGGCGGCGACAAAAATTTCATCGGTATTCATACCAGCTGTGAAGCGTAAGATTTTTTTTGCAAGGTATTTGCCGGGAAAAAAGAGCACAAATAGCAAAATTACAATAGAGATAAAGGTATTTAGTAACATTTCAGAAAGCACGAGATCTTTGTTACTCATCATCGCAATCATCAGTAAGATAGGAATAACAGCAATATCTTGCATAATCAAGATTCCCACAGAACTTTTTCCATACCCTGTTTCTAGTTGCCGTGAATCTTTGAGATATTTAAGAACAATTGCAGTTGATGAGAGGCTAAGCGCACTTGCTATGATGAGCGAGGTATGAAGTCCAAAACCAAAGAAATAATAATTGCCTACAAAAAACAATACCATACTAAGCACAAGCTGCATACTCCCAAAAAATACAACTTCTTGTTTCATTTGACGCATTTTATTAAAACTAAACTCAACACCAATAAGGAACATCAAAAAGACAATTCCATATTCTGCAACATCTCGTAAATGTCCTGTGTCTTCGGAGTTTAGGCGCACAAAATGCGAAACAACTACACCTGTAACAATATAACCAAGAAGCACAGGGATTTTGAGCTTACTAAAAACAATGCCAAATACTACACTTAGTGCAAGTGCAAGAGTAATGGTAGTAACTAAATCCATAATTTTCCTTTGATTTTATATACAAACATCGTGACTATGCACTTTGATACTAAAGGTTTTTGCCCATTGATAGATGGCTTGTAATTCTTTGGTGTTGTCTTGCTGATTTGGGGAATTATGTGTAAAAAGTGGTGGCAAGACATTCACATCACCTTTGTAATCAATTTTTGCTTGAATGAGTAAAAGTGTAGCAGATTTTTGACTTAAAGGATAGACAAACTGCATATTTTGTAAAAAAAATCCTGCATTTCTTAGGGCGAATAAGAAATTATACGATTCACGTGCATCATAACACATGAGCAAATTTCCTCTTGGTTTGAGCAAACGCTTGATATATTTGGTGAGTTTATCAAGTGGCATAGAATCTTGCACCCGTGCGATATTTTTTCGTGCATTTGGGCTTTTTATGATATTGGCATTATAAAATGGCGGATTTGAGATAATGACATCAAAGAGTCCTTGGGCTTGAAAATCAAAAATGTTTTTATTGTGGATAATCGCTTCTTTGGCAAAATCTGTGTTGTGTGCATTGATTTGTGCGAGTGCACAAGTTTTTGAATCTAGCTCAACCATTTCTAAGCGAAGTGGTATTTCTCGCGCACACAAAAGTCCGATGATACCACTTCCTGCACCAATGTCTAGGACTCGATTATGAGGCTTGAGAAAGTCTTTGGCAAAATGTGCAAGGATAAGACTATCGGTGTTGTAACAATATCCATCGCTAAATTGATAAATGGCTAAGGGTTTTTGAACCATAGACTGATATCCCCTGTGTGTGAAGTAGCGTGTAAAAGATCTAATGTGTATAATGCATCGTGTGTTGTGTTTGATGAAGCGTGTAGGAAGGCATTTGGATAGAAATTTGGCGCGATATGCAATAGCACCATATCTATATCTTGTTGTAGAGTGGCTAGTAGCCCAAAACCACCTTCAATGATACAAAAGCCTCTGTGTGTGTCTAGCGAATCTGGACTATGGCAGATTTTTGCAGGGCGTGAAGTAAAATGTGGATTGATTGTTGGTGTAAGTGTAGATCGCGTCAGAATCTCGACATTTGGTGTATGTGTGGCATCATACGGTGGTGTGGCAAAGCGAGAATCTAGGCGTGGCATGTCGGTGCGAAAGGTTTCTCCAGAGATAATAATTGTATCGCTTACGGAGCGTTGGTTATGTGTAAAAATTTGCGTGGCTTTTTGTGAAATTTGTCCGCTTGTGTAGTCGCCATTTATACGCATAGCAAGTTTAAAAAGCCTAAAATATCCATTATTTTGCCAACATACAAAAGGATATAGCAAAGCTTGTGCTTCTTCTTTACAGATTCCACGCACGACTTCTATGCCAGCTTGTTGCAGGGTTTTTGTGCCACCACTTGCTTGTGTATGTGGATCGCTAGTGCCTATAACAACGCGTTTTGGACGCATAGCCTTGGTGAGTTCGACACAAGGAGGCGTTTTGCCAAAATGTGTGCAAGGTTCTAGAGTTACATATAGTGTGTAGTTTTGAAACAAGCCTTGCGCATTTTGGATAAGGAATGTATGGAGTGCTTCACTTTGTTGTGTAAGTGGTAAGCTAAGAAGTGAATCTAAGTGTGCGATGAGGTCTAGTTTTCCTTGGTGTGTAAAAAGTTTGTGCGCACCATAGGCAAAAGCTAAAACTTCTGCGTGTGGCGCTCCCGCTTTTTGGTGTGCTTGGAGGCTTATGATTCCATATTGTGGTGCATACAGCAATGCACCCACGCTAGGGTTTGGTAGTGCTAGGGTTTGGTATTCCCACGCTTTGTTGATAGCACATTGCAGCAATAGAGTATCAAGCATTGAATCTAAAAAGAGTTTTGACTTTTTTTATTTCAGCAAAAGGAATGTTTGGTGCGTTTTCTAGGCTGATACTTTCTTCATCACACGCACATAAAATCCCTTCAATCACACTTTTGTCTTTGAGAGTTACACATATTTCCTCGCCTATACTTAGGGTGAAATGTTGTGGTTTTTTGAGTGTGCGCTCTAATCCCGGTGAGCTAACTTCTAAATGATAGGCTTGAGATTGCGTAAGGGCAACATCAAGAAGCGGAGAGAGTGCAGTGCTAAAAAGTGCACATTCATCAAGTGTGATATGAGGACGCAAGGCTTTAGAATCATCATAGGGCTTGGTGAGTGAAACGCGCAAGATATTTTGTTCATTTTCTTTAACCCACGCAATATCATATAGCACAAAACCCATGGATTGTGCAAGTTTAGAGATTTGGATTTCTAGGGAAGATTCAATCATTACCACTCCTTTGGTTTTTGATTTGTTCAAAGAGTGCATCAAGACTTTTACTTGTATTGAGTTCATCATCAAACACAAAGCTAAAATCAGGGCATTTAAACCAATCTGTCGCACTTAGGACATATTCACGCAAGATAGATTTTGCTCTATTGAGGTGCGTGAGAATCTTATTTTGTTGATCTTTGTCAAATCCGCTAGATTCTATAAAAACTTTTGCATGATATTTGCCTTTAGAGCAGAGGACTTTGGTAACGCTTAATGAGTGAAGCAAGGGATCATGCAATTCGCTAAGTGCCGTGGTTAGCACTTCTTGTAAAAGTGCTTGGGTTTTTTGAATCTTGATAGTCTTATCCATACAGGCACCTATTGATGTGAATTTAGCAAGGTGTGCAAACGCTTTGTACATTCTTGCACCCCTAAGACAAAAATCGCTACTCCCATAGCGATACCACCACCTTTGCCCAAAATACCTAATCGCAAAAGTGGCATAATTTGCCCAATTTTGAGTTGGTGCGTATCGCCAAAAGCATGTAAGGCAGATTCTATATCGCTAGGACTATCTGCACAAAGCGTAGGGAGAAAAGCACAGAGTTTTTGAATAATCCCTTTGCCTTGTGAATCTAATTTTTTTAGCAATTTAAGATCATAGATGGTGGGTGCTTTGAGGATTTCATTGTACTGGGTGGCAAATTCTACTAGTGTTTTGCTTCGATCTTTGAGTTCTCCAAAAAGTGAATCTAGGGCTTGTGGGGTTGCATTGATACCCTCATATGTTTCCAAACTTTGCACACCAAAATCCTTTAGGAGTTCTACAAGTTTAGCATTTGGTGTTTGCTTGATGTAGTGTTGGTTAAGCCATAAGAGTTTTTCTTGATTATAGCTTGAGGGGGCCGTATTAAGTGTGTAGGGATCAAAGATTTCTAAAAGCCTTGAGAGTGAAAAAATCTCTTCATCACCATAGCTCCATCCAAGTCGCACAAGAAAATTTAGTAATGCTTCTGGGAGATAGCCCATTTTTTGATAATCCATAACCCCCATAGCACCATCGCGTTTGCTAAGTTTTTTCCCCTCTAGACTTAAAATCATAGGCACATGAAAAAATTTTGGAATCTCAAAGTCCAAAGCCTGATATACAATAATTTGCTTAGGTGTATTGCTTATGTGATCATCACCACGTATGACATCACTAACCCCCATAAGTGCATCATCAATTGCCACCACAAAATTATATGTAGGAGTACCATCGGCTCTAGCAATGACAAAGTCATCAAGCTCTTTGGCATGCACGCTTATGACACCTTTTACACCATCATGAAATTCTATTGTGCCATCTAATGGTGCTTTAATCCGCACTACAGGTGTAATTCCCTCTGGCGGTGTGCCTTTAAAATCACGATAGCGATTGTCATATTTCCATACCTTGCCTTGTGCTTGTGCTTCTTCCCGCTTGGTGTCTAATTCCTCTTTACTCATATAGCAATAATACGCTTTGCCATCATCTAGGAGTTTTTGAATATATTCTGTGTATATATCAAAGCGTTTGCTTTGGTAAAAAACCTCTCGATCATAGCTTAATCCCACCCACTCAAAAGATTGGATAATTGCTTGTGTTGCTTGTTGGGAATTGCGCGCCATGTCTGTATCTTCGATACGGAGTAAAAATTCGCCATTGTGTCTTTTGGCATAGAGATAATTAAAAAGTGCTGTGCGTAAGCCTCCTATGTGTAAATAGCCTGTTGGAGAAGGTGCAAAACGCGTAATGATTTTTCGTGCCATTAACATTCCTTTGAGATTCTAGTATAGAGCTTGTGTAAATTTGCCATTGTGCTAGTGGCATTGGCAAGTAGCATATCAGCAAGGATTATAGCAAGTTGTGCTTGTGCGACTATGCTCCCACGCACCGCGATACAAGGATCATGACGTCCTTTGATTTGGGATCGCACGACATTACCATATATATCTTGTGTATCTTGAGGGATAAAAATACTTGGAGTAGGTTTAAAATGCACTTTTATTATAATCTCTTCGCCATTGCTTATGCCACCAAGTATGCCACCGCTATGATTACTCATAAATCCTTTATTGTCCATACAATCGTTATTTTGTGAGCCTTTGAGTTTGGAAGCATTGCACCCTTCGCCGATTTCTACAGCTTTGACACCATTTAAGCCAAGCATTTGTGCGCCTATGTGTGAATCTAGTTTATCATAGAGTGGCTCTCCTAATCCCACAGGCACACCAAATGCTTTAATAAGTGCCACGCCACCGACACTATCGTGTGTATTTTTGGCTTCTAAAATGGCTTGTTTTTGTGAATATTCTAGTGTTGTATCTAGGGCAAAAATTTCAGAATCTAAGGCTTTTTGGCATTCTAGCAGACTAAAGTCTGTGCGCATAGATTCTATTTCACCAATACCGATAATGCCACCGCCTACCACAATACCAAATTCTTTGAGGAGAAGTTTTGCGATTGCGCCACTAGCCACTCTAGCCGCACTTTCACGAGCCGAACTTCTGCCACCACCTCTATAATCGCGTATGCCATATTTATGAAAATATGTAAAATCCGCGTGGGCTGGACGAAAAATATCTTTAATATTGTTATAATCCTTGCTTTTATTGGCAAGGTTTGGGATAAAAAGTGTAATAGGCGCACCTGTGCTTTTGCCCTCAAACATACCGCTTAAGATTTCTATCTCATCTGGTTCTTTGCGTTGCGTGGCATAGAGTGTTCTTCCGCCTTGTCGCAAACGCATTTCTTCTCGCATAAATTCTTCATCAATTTCTAATCCTGCAGGGATTCCATCTATCACGCACCCTATGCCTCTGCCGTGAGATTCTCCAAATGTGCTAATGCGTAGTCTATTGCCAAATGTATTCATACACACTCTTTTTGTAAAATTTCATAGGCAATTTGAGCACATTTTTGTTGCGCGTTTTTTTTGGAATTCCCTGTGCAGCGAGCATATTCTTTGTCATTAATAAATACTGCTATTGTAAAAGATTTTTGGTGATCAGGTCCACTTTCTGTGATAAGTTCATAGCGTGGGATTTGAGAAAATTGCGCTTGTGTGAGTTCTTGGAGAGAGGTTTTAAAGTCGCTTGAAAGTCCAAAATCGATTGTATGGTAGTTAGATTCTAAAAGTGCGTGTGTGATGCGTGATGCTTCTTGTATGCCAGATTCTAGATACACTGCGCCTATGAGTGCTTCAAAAGTATTAGAAAGAATTGAGGGCTTAGATCGTCCATTGTTGTGTTCTTCGCTTGAGGAAATAAAAATATATTTGCCTAAATCAAGGGCTAGGGCAAGTTTGTTAAACCCTTGTTCATTGACAATACAGGCGCGGAGCTTAGAGAGATCACCCTCGCTAAGTTTGGGGAATTTTTTAAACAAATATTCTCCCACAACTAAATCAAGCACTGCATCGCCCAAAAATTCTAATCGTTCGTTATGTGTTTGTTTCTTGTAACTGCGATGTGTGAGGGCTTGAGTAAGGAGTTTTTGATCTTTGAAATGGTATTGAATTTTTTGCTCTAATTCATTAAACGCACTATGGGATTTGTTCATAATTTTTGTTGCCTTTGCTAACTTTAAAAGTCTAGTATTGTAGCAAAAATGATATAAAAAAAATAAAATGTGGTTTGAGAAAATCTCTTAGAATCCGAAATTATGGTTTTATTTGTGAGTAAGAGTGCATAAAATGATGGCAAAAGGTATACATTTTGTATGGAGTAAAACAAAAAATGTATCAACAAAAGGGTAGGGTATGCGACTTTCAGAAATAGTGAGTATAGCAAGAGGATTCATGCAGAATACGCCAAGCATTAGTGCGTTTGAAAATATAAGCACTAAGATAGAAAATATTGAGTGTGGGTGGCTTTTTGTGGCACTAAATCCTCATGATATTCCTCAAGCTATCGCACAAGGGGCATATGGTATCATGTATGCTCAAGATGTGAATGTGCGAGAAGACGAGCGATGGAGTGAGTCATTATGGCAAGAAATAGCATGGATTGAAGTGCTAAATATCCATGAAGCGATAAAAAATCTCATTTATTACAAAATGCTTACTTGGAATATCCAAATGGTTAGTATGAATGCCATTGAATATGTGTTAAGTCAAAAGATTATCACCGATAAATCTGTATATATGACACAAGGAGATTCCCAAACCCTCTTAGAATCCTTGCACCCAAAAATCCGCTATATTATCACAAATAATCAAGATATTTTGCTTCTCTCTAGTAATATTATTACATTGCTAAAACCACTAAATCCACCTTTTGAACTTCTTGCTTATACACTTTTTGATGTGCGTTTGCTCTGTGAGGGTAGAGAATATCTTTTGCAGCTTCCATATCTTTTTGTAGATACACTAAGTGTTGTGTGCGCCTTTTGTCAAACCTATGGCATAGAACATAATTTAGCCAAATTCGAAAGTCTTGATGTTTTAAAGCCAAACTTCATCGATGACAAGGGGTGTTTGCGTGAATTTGGACAGACTCAAAAAGTTGTCATAGCTCAAATGGATGGAGCATACTTTCAAAATTTTATGCACTATTTTGATACATATGCTAAGTGGGGTAAGCGTTTGTATGTAATCCCAGAATCTAGCGAGTTTGATATCCCTGAATCTAAAGATAGCACCAAGGAATTTCTTGTGTATAAAAATACTGCCGAGCTTTCCCTTGCTATCCGTCATAAGCATTATAATTTTATGCTGATTTTAGGGATTGATGATGCCAAGCTTCTTGAGATTTTGCACACACACGAGCAAACACACCAACCAACACTTTTTGATGGCATACTATGAGTGTAAAACAAGATTTAGTATATGCCTTAGAGCAAAAATGCCAACACTTTTTTACGCGCAAAGATTCTTGTAATTTTGCTAAAGCCTTAGCAAATCTTACAAGTCTTGATATTTCTTTCAGCCTTAAGTTACCAGATATACCAAGTTATGGTATCACTCTCACACCTAATGCACCACTTACACCAAAAGATCGCGAGATTCTGACACAAACTGCCTTGGCACTCAAGCCATGGCGTAAGGGACCATTTCGGATTGATACGCTTTTTGTCGATACAGAGTGGCAAAGTTTTATGAAATTTAATCTCCTTGCGCCATATTTGAATCTTACTGATAAAGAAGTGCTTGATATGGGCTGCAATAATGGGTATTATTTGTTTGAGATGTTGCGTTTTAAGCCTAAGGCACTCTATGGTTTTGATCCAAGCGCTGTGTATGCTGCACAATTTAATTTTCTTAATCACCTTGCCAAAACAGACATACACTTTTATCCTTTAGGGATTGAGGATTTGCGTGATTTTAGTATCGCGTATGAGCAAAAGTTTGATTGCATTATGTGTCTTGGTGTGTTGTATCATCGTAGCGATCCTATCGCGACACTCAAAAATCTAAGTTTTGGACTAAAAAGAGGCGGGGAGCTGTTTTTGGACTGCCTCTTGATAGAATCTGATAAAGAACTATGCCTATGCCCTAAGAAATCCTATGCTAAAATGAGTAATGTATATTTTATCCCAAGTTTAGAGGCATTAAAGGGTTGGTGTGAGCGTGCGGGGTTTGGAAGTTTTGAAATACTTGGTATGCAACAAACCACCACACAAGAACAGCGCAAAACTCCTTGGATTGATACTCTAAGCTTGGAGGATTTTTTAGATTCTCAAAGTGGGCTAACAATCGAGGGTTATCCGCCACCATTGCGTGGATATTTTAGATTGATAAAAACATAAGGAACTTTGTATGGATGAGCAAGAAGACCAACTCCCCTTAGAAAACGATACGCTTAATATCTGCACGAAGCTACATACTTGTGGCGAGATCGTATTGCTTACAAGGGGAGTGGCAAATGTGCAGTTTGTGCCAGAAGAATATATGGTAATGGATAAAGAAGCACACAATAGCCTTATACACGCAGGATATATATTCAATGCCGCTTCGTATGCGGCAATGGCAGCTATTAATAAGCGTCATAGCATTATGATTGCTGCAGATGTGAAGTTTCTCTCCCCTATCGAATTAGGACATGAAGTGCTTTTTAAGGCGGTGGCAACGCAAATGGATACAAAAAAATGCGAGGTAAAAGTCGAGGGATTTTTGCTTGATATTAAAATTTTTGATTCACTATTTCATATCGCTGTGTTTGATAAAGCACCATTTAGTATCGCGTTGGACAAGCTATAACTATTGTTATTTATGAAATAGATATTGTTTTTTGGTTTGTTTTTGTTTCATAGAATTCCGCGAAATTTTAAGTTAGGAAAGGAATTTTATGTTAGAAACTCATACAAAAGAAATTGTAAAAAGCACAGTGCCACTCTTGAAAGAATATGGAGAAGACATCACCAAGGTATTTTATAGGGAGCTTTTTAGTCGCTATCCGGAAGTAAAGGGTATGTTTGATATGGAGAAACAAAAAAGTGGACAACAACCGAAAGCCTTGGCAATGGCTATCTTGAATGCTGCAAAGAATATTGATAATCTTGAAAAGATTCGCCCCTCTGTGGAGTCGATTGGTAAGATACATGTGGGATTGCATGTATTGCCAGAGCATTATCCATTAGTTGGAGAATGCCTACTTATTGCTATCAAAGAAGTCTTACAAGATGTGGCTAGTGATGAGGTTATAGAAGCGTGGGGCAAAGCTTATGGAGCGATTGCGGATTTTTATATCAATATAGAAGCAAAGATATATCAAAATACATAAGATATTGTGCCTTACACGCCACATACATTCATAGCGTATGTGGTTTTTAGGTTTTGTGAGGATAGGGTGTTGTATGGACACAATCAAAAGCTAGAATCTTTGATTGTGTAGAGTTTATGTAAGTATCAATTACTTATAAGGTTTTGTGCTATGCCTAGCGTTTTAATCCATTGACGGTTTGTAGCATAGCATCTGCTGTTTGGATTGTCTTAGAATTTGCCTCATGATGCTTAAGAGAAGCAAGATATTCTCTTGCTTTTTGTTGATTAGGCTTTCTACACGATAGATGAGTATAAAGTGAGAGTTCATCACTTATCCCAAAAAGAGATTTTTTGACAGAATCAAAGAAATAATGACATACCATAATGATTTCTGCTTGTGTATTGACATGCTCATAATTCATAATTACATCATAGTCTAATTTGTATTTTGTCCTGAATGCGATACCTGTTGATAATTTATATGCCATCGTCCATAAGAATCTACCCTGACTTGGAATAGCTGCTGAAAATACGCCATTATCCTTTAAGAGCAGACATGAATGTGCTACAACTTCTGGCAAATTTGTTATATGTTCTAATACCGCACAGGATATGATTCGGTCATAAAGTGTATTTTCATTAGTAATATATCCCCCCCCCCTTGTTGAATACGTGTTTTCTGTAATTTGTGTAATATCTTGATAGATTGCATTTACATATTGTAGCTTTGGGGAATCTTGATATAGCGTTTCGAATGGTTCAATAATATCATAATGGCTTAAATTATGCTCGTATGATATTTGATTTAGTGTTCCAGCGCCTATTTCTAGCGTTCTGTATCCACCTATGTCTTTTGTATCTTTTGCTACTTTATGGTGCAACCAACGTTCAAGTTTTTGAGCCATTCCGTTAGCTACTCCTTCTCCTGATCTATTGCTTTTGTAGTGTTCTTCATAGATGGCTTGATAAGCATCTGGTAGTGGATTTTTTACTTTTGGAAAATTATGAAACATTTACTCTCCTTTGTTTTAGCGTTTTAATCCATTGACGGTTTGTAGCATAGCATCTGCTGTTTGGATTGTCTTAGAATTTGCCTCATACGCTCTTTGACCTGTGATAAGATCTGTCATTTCCTCTACAAGTTTGACATTACTCAATTCTATAAAGCCTTGCCGTAGTTGTCCAAAGCCATCTATGCCCGGCACACCTGCAATAGGTTCTCCTGAGGCATTGGTATTGATAAGTAAATTATCACCAAGCGCGTGTAATCCAGCAGGATTGACAAAATTTACAATCTCAATTTGTCCTAATACGTTAACTTCTGTTTGATTGCCTTCTAGCACGCTCACCGTGCCATCTGTGCCTATGTTGATTTGTGTGGTATTTTCGGGAACTGCAATATTTGGAATGAGTTGATAGCCTTCAGGTGTTACGATATTGCCCTCGTTATCGAGCTTGAAACTTCCAGCGCGTGTGTAAGCGATATTGCCATCAGGGAGTTGGATTTGAAAAAATCCATTACCCGTGATTGCTATATCTAGGTTATTTTCTGTTTCTTTTGGGTGTCCTTGAGAAAACATTTTTTGCACCGAAATCGGACGCACACCAATGCCCACTTCTATACCTGTAGGAGAGATGGTTGTTTCACTCGTTGAAGTCCCAGCATATTGGAGCACTTGATGAAATAAGTCCGCAAATTCTGCGCGTTGTTTTTTAAAGCCTATGGTATTGACATTGGCGATATTATTAGAAGTTGTATCGATTTGTAATTGCTGTCCTAGCATACCTGTGGTAGCGGTATAAATAGACCTCATCATAGGCAATCCTTTGTTGTTTGTTGCGTCTTGGACGACATAAATACAGAATCTAAAAGCAAAAGTAATTCCTTTAATATCTTGTAAGAGAAAATACATTATAATCCTCGCCCATAGATTTACAACCAAAAAGGCACGGAAATGTCCTATCCTATCAGTGATACCACATTATTGCATACACTCTTTGTTGTTGGGATTATTGTTGAAGCAATAACGGGTGCTTTGGCTGCAGGTAGGCATAAAATGGATCTTTTTGGCGTGATGTTTATCGCACTTGTTACTGCCATTGGTGGAGGTTCTATCCGCGATGTATTGCTTGGGACTTATCCGCTTACATGGGTAGAGAATCCATCATATGTGATTATTATTTGTGTAAGTGCGATTCTTACGACACTTATTCCCAAAAAACTTGTGCGATTTGAAAAAGTTTTTTTAAGCCTTGATGCGTTGGGATTGGTGGTATTTAGTATTATTGGTGCGCAAGTAGCGATGAAAAATGGTCATGGTTTTATTATCGCTGTGAGTGCAGCGTGTATTACAGGGATTTTTGGTGGAATTTTGCGCGATATTTTTTGCAATCGCATTCCGCTTGTGTTTCAAAAGGAATTATATGCCGGGGTGAGTATGATTGCAGCGACTTTATATTATGTGCTCGTGGTGGGTGTTGGAGTGGATTCATTGCTTGCAGTGCTTATCACGCTTGTATTTGGCACACTTTTGCGCTTGTTTGCGATCGGTTATAAGCTAAATCTCCCCACATTTTCCTATGAAGATACGCATAGATCACATAAATAAAAAATAAAAGGAATTGCAATGTCATTAGCTCTTGCTTTGAAATATCGCCCCACTACCTTTGAGGATCTCATCGGACAGCACGCGGTTTCTCAAACACTTTCTCTCGCGCTAGATTCTAAACATATTTCACATGCCTATCTTTTTAGTGGTTTGCGTGGCAGTGGAAAAACGAGTTCAGCTAGAATCTTTTCACGATCGTTGCAATGCGATAAGGGACCTACTTCAAAGCCCTGTGGTGAATGTCAAAATTGTAAGGCTGCATTAGAGGGTAGGCATTTGGATATTATTGAAATGGATGCGGCTTCTAGTCGCAAGATTGATGATATTCGTGATCTTATCGAGCAGACTAAATATCGCCCAGCATTTGGACGATACAAGATTTTTATCATTGATGAAGTGCATATGCTTACACGCGAGGCGTTTAATGCTTTATTAAAAACGCTTGAAGAACCACCTGAGTATGTAAAATTTATTTTGGCTACGACAGATCCGCTCAAACTCCCACCCACAATTTTAAGTAGGACACAACATTTTAGATTTAAACAAATCCCACAAAGGCTTGTAGTAGAGCATATCGCCCATATTTTGGATAAAGAACAAGTGCGATATGACACACAGGCATTAGATATTATCGCACGTAGTGGATCTGGAAGTTTGCGAGATACATTAACGCTTCTTGATCAAGCAATCATTTTTTGTAAAAATGATATTGATACAAGTGGCGTTACGGATATGTTAGGTATCGTTGATCCACAGATTTTTAGTGAGCTCTTTAGCAATCTTTTAACAAATAATCTTAGCGATATTCAAGTAAGTATAGAGGTATTGCAAGAATACGAAAGTGAGATGATTATAGATGAAATGATACTTTTCCTTAAAGATAAGCTTTTAGCAAATGACAAAGCTTATCCGCCATTGCTTTTGGATAGATTTTTTAGAATCCTAACAGATTCTAAAATCCTTCTTGCACATAATACTGATGGGAGTTTTGTTCTTTTGCTAACCTTGCTCAAAATGCAAGAAGCCCTAAAAATAAAAGAAATTGATGCGATGATTGTGGATTTGGAACATCAAATTTTTGGTGCTTCAACTCCAAATGTTACACATACCACAGCAAATATTGTACCAAACCAACCTGCACACAGCCAATCTGCACAGAATCTAGCACAAAATTCCGCACAAGCAACCATTCCAAAGATCCAAAGTCCCTTTGAAATCCTTACGCAAAAGCTATATGATAGAAATTATGAGTTAGGGGAATGTTTTGCGCGGTGTGTGAAGTTTGTGAGTTTTGAAAGTGATACGCTTACTTGGTATTCAAGTGCGGATGGTGAGGACAAAGAGAGACTTACACGACATTTTGAGATTATAAAGGCATTTGTAGCACAAGTTTTTGGTGCGCATACCAAGATTAGTGTGCAAAAATCACAACCACAAACCACCAAGGCACAAGAAAATGGGACAAATCAAGATACTTTGATGAGCAAAGACACTCAAGCAGATCAAAATATGCCCACAAACCAAAACACTCCAAACAGCCAAAAAACTCAAGATAGAGAGTTTATACAACACAATAAAGAGATTGTGGCAAGTTTGGAGGAACACTTGGGGATTAAAGATTATTTTAAATCCTAAATATCACGCAACAAGGAGAAATGATGACATTTACACTAGGAGAAGAAGGTTTGGAGCCACTTTGTGGTTATCTAGATTCATATACAAAGGGACAAAAGCGAGTCTTTTTTTTGCTTAATGGTGATTTGGGGAGTGGCAAGACGACACTTGTGAAAAATTTCGTGCATTTTAGGGGTGGTAGAGATGATGTAACTTCGCCTACCTTTAGTCTTTCACAAGATTATGATGATGTATTTCATTATGATTTTTATCAAAAAGAATATAATCACCTCTTAGAACTTGGATTTATCGAGCTTTTTGAGCGTGAGGGTATACATTTTATCGAATGGGCTGATACTGGTATCAAAGATCTTTTGCAAAAATGTGGTTTTGCAATCGTGCGCGTGGATATTGTGCCTTTAGATTCTGGAGAAAGGGAGTATATAATCAACGATGAATACATTACAAGCACACAATCTTAGTAAGCAAATCAAAAAAATAAAAATTGTTAATGATATTTCTTTGGAAGTCAATAGCAAGGAAGTTGTGGGACTTTTGGGACCAAATGGTGCTGGAAAAACCACGACTTTTTACATGATATGCGGACTTTTACACCCAACCTCTGGGGCAGTGCATTTGAATGGATCTGATATTACAAAGCTTCCGTTACACGCACGATCTAATATGGGTATTGGCTATCTTCCGCAAGAATCAAGTATTTTTAAAGATTTAAGTGTAGAGGAAAATCTTCTTTTAGCAGCAGAGGCGAGTATAAAAAGTGTCAAAGATCGTAAGATCCGCATAGAAAAAATGCTAGAGGAATTTAATATCGAGCCAATTCGCACAAGAAAGGGCGTGAGTTTGAGCGGTGGGGAGCGTCGGCGTGTAGAAATCGCAAGAGCATTGGTAAAAAATCCTAAATTTGTTTTGCTTGATGAGCCATTTGCTGGAGTGGATCCCAAAGCGGTGGTAGATATCCAAAATATTATTTTGAAGCTTATTGAGCTTGATATAGGTGTGCTTATCACAGACCACAATGTGCGTGAGACGCTATCGGTTTGTCATAGAAGTTATGTTATCAAAAGTGGTGCGCTTTTAGCGAGTGGTAATGCGCAAGAGATTTATCAAAATGCCCTTGTGCGTAAATATTATTTGGGAGAGAATTTTAAAGCATGAGTGCAAGATCGGGTTTAGGAGGGAGATTACGCACCAATGTCGCTATCAAACCAAAGCTTTCGGCGACACTAAAAAATTGGCTACCTATCTTGCAAAGTGGAGCTGATAGTATAGAAGAAATTGTGCAAGAGTTTGCCCAAGAAAACCCTTATGTGCAGATTCAAAGCCAACGCACACAATCTCTGTCGCAAAAATCTAAGGTTACCTCCAAATCTCAATCGCAAAAAAATTCTATCACAGACAAGATAGAATCTCTAAGTACTACCACGCAGGATTTATATGAGAGTTTGCTTACACAAATAACACCACGCCTTTTCCCAAGCCAAACTTCTCAAGATATTGCCTATAGTATCATCGAAAATATCAATAATGAAGGATATTTGGATTGTGAAGTGGTAGAACTTGCAGAGGAAGTGGGTGTGAGCGTGGAGGAATTTGAGCGTGTGCGAGGGCGATTTGTGTATCTTGAGCCTTGTGGTGTGGGTGCAAAAGACATGAGAGAATCTTTGCACTTTCAGTTACAAGAGAGTGATTTACATGATGAAGCCTTTACTTTGGGATTAGAGATTATTAGTAATCTTCAAAACCACGCAATACACAAAAATCATCCATGTTATGATGAAGTAATGCGCACCATAAAACGCTTTAGAAATCCACCAACTTGTGATTTTGGTGTGAAGATTCCAGAGGTCATACCAGATATTTTTATTTTTGAGCGTCTAAAGGAAGATTCACTGCAGCATACTTATGAGCTTGAAGTGCGTGTGAATGATATGTATTATCCTAAAATCATTATCGAACATCAAGAAACATTAAACAAGCAGACAAAATCCCAAAGTGATGCACAAAAACAAGCCCAAAGTTTTATCCGTGATAAACTTAAAGAAGCAAAAGATCTTGTTGATGCGCTAGATATGCGTAAGGCTACAATTTTAAAAATCGCTTTGGCTTTGCGCGAAAATCAATATGATTTTTTTATGGGTGGAGAAATACGCCCAATGAAGCTTAAAGATATTGCCCAAGATTTGGGCTATGCACCTAGCACAATCTCTCGCGCTATTGCCAATAAATACTTAGAATGCGATCGGGGAATTTTCCCTATCAAGAGCTTTTTTACTGCAGCAGTAGATGGAGAAACTTCCAATGCTTCGATTAAAGATTTTATCCTTGATCTTGTCAAAAATGAAAATAAGAAAAAACCTTTAAGTGATGTGAAGATTCTAAAAAGTGTTGAAGAGAAGTTTGGTGTCAAAATGGTGCGTCGAACGATCACTAAATATAGGCAACAACTTAATATTGCAAGCTCCAGTGAGCGCAAGAAATTGTATGAAATGAGTGTGTAAGTCAGCCTTTAGCAAGTATGTGCGATAATATAGGAATTTTTGTAGAATGAATAAGGAGATGTAATGTCATTTAAATCTTTTGTACGTGAAAACCCCATATATCAACACTATATTTTACCCATGCGTAAAAAGTATAATGCTTATATAGAATCTAAGCTTGATGATGAAGCATATTTCATACGTAGACATAAAAAAATCTTCGGCTATACACCAGATTTTAGGAATCCACAAACATTTAACGAAAAAATCGTGCACAGAATCCTCTATGATAGAAATCCTCTTTATACTGCACTTGCCGATAAACTTAAGGCAAGGATTTACATTGCCGCAAAACTTGCAAATCTTGATTTAGAGAGTGAAGTAGCATGTGTGTCTCAAAATGCTACATCTAAGGAGCTTGAACAAAAATTTCAGGCTCTTGCAGATTCTCCGACATTTTTAGATTCTAAATCTTCTTCGCCATTATTTGCGCCCATCGATACCCTTACGGATCTTCTTTTTGATACTAATGTTTGCCCATTTTTACCAAAACTCTATGGTATTTATAAAGAAGTAGAAGATATTAACTTTGATGAATTACCCAATTCTTTTGTGCTTAAGACAAATCATGATGGAGGTGGGGTAGTTATTGTTCCGAATAAGGAAGCATTTTTGGGAGATTCCCAGGCATTTGGTGAAGCTATGGAAAAACTTACCAAACACCTTAACACAAATTTTTATACTCTTTTTAGAGAGTGGCATTACAAAGATATCGAACCTAGAGTTTTTGCCGAAGAGCTCTTGGGGGAAAGTGTGCAGATTCTACAACCCCAAGGCTTAGATTCACCAAAGATTGAAAATGGTAATTTTCATACATCCCTACAAAATTTCAAAGTGCCTGATGATTATAAGTTTCATTGTTTTGGGGATGAAATATTTTCTGAAACAATTATCGATAGAGGCATTAATACGCGATGCACATTTTTTGATAAAAATTGGAAATCCATACCTGTAAATATTACTTATGATTTTGCCCAAAGAGATATCCCAAAACCGCCATTCTTTAATACAATGTTTGCGATAAGCACAAGTTTTTATGAAAATATAGGTTATTTTAGGTGTGATTTTTATGTGCTAGATCGGCAACTTTACATTGGAGAGCTTACAATGACACCCGGTGGTGGTTGTTTACCTATTAGACCATATAAGTATGATGCGATTTTGGGAAATTTTTGGAGTGGTATTGATAACACATTAGAATCTAAATTTAACAAATATTGACAAATAAATATCATGTTATAGTCCCGAGTTAATTCCCATATGCCACAAACTTCCTAGCTTTGCATCCCATTCGTTTGGAGTAAATTTACCAGTCCCACCCTCTGGCGTAAAAGTTAGTTCGCCAACAATAATTTTCTGCCGTTTATCAAAAGGTATATGATACAAATCAATACGCACATAATCAAATATTTTAGCGAGTATAAAAGATATATTTTCTAGATATTCCAAAACATTAGGTTTTGGTGGAATAGGGCGATTTGTATTGTCATAAAAAAGACCAAATGGGGCAAGTTTCCATTCTTTGTTCAAGATAGTACGCCTATGATTTGTGAATCTATCAGTAGTTAGTTGGACATAATACTCTCGTAATCCATGAAAACAATGAAACTTATAATCATCAGGCACTTTGAAATTTTGTAGGGATGTATGAAAATTACCATTTTCATATAATTCCGAAATACTAATCATAAAAATTCTGCAAGAGAAATAACAAAAGCATTTAAATTAAAATTTAATTTAATAATCGGTCATATTTTATGCTATCATTTCATCATGGCAAAGATAGATGAACTTAAGGAACAATTAGGAATTTTAAAGTTTTGGCTTGGGATATTTGTCGCCACTTTTTTGGCTGTAATTGGTTGGGGAATTACAAATTATCAGAAGGCAGAGCTTTTTATACTTGTGGGTGCGGGAGTAGTTGCTGTTCTAGCACTTTTTGCTATTTACTTTCTTAGCAAAATGATTAATGCAAAGATTAAGCAAATCGGTAAAGAATAAAGGAAGTTAATATGGAGTATATTATTTTTGCAATAGCCTTTCTAGGAATTTTGACAATCCTTTATCTCGGTGTTAAAACAGCTTTGGAGTTTTCAGAAAAGTAGCATTGGGGTTTTCCATAGTATTCCTATTAGACCATATAAGTATGATGCAATTTTGGGAAATTTTTGGAGTGGCATTGATAAAGTATCAGAATCTAAATTTAAAAAATATTGACAAACAAATACAATGTTGCATTTCTAAGTCAATTTTCAATGTGCCACAAACTTCCTAGCTTTGCATCCCATTCATTTGGAGTAAATTTGTCAGTCCCACCAGCAGGAGTAAAGGTAAATTCACCTATATAAATTCGTGTTTTGATACAATATAAATCTATACGCACATATCTAAAGACTTGGGCTAAACGTAGTGATATTATAATCATTTTGTCTAGAAGCACAGGTTTTTGTGGAATTTTTGAAGCCTTTTTCTCATAATCAAAAGGTATTTTTTGCCATTTTGTATCCATTGCAATCTCTTGTTGCATCGTATACCTATTAGTAATGACCTCAATATGGCTAATATTGTTTTGCATCACATGCATCTTATAATCATCAGGCACTTTGAAATTTTGTAGCGATGTATGAAAATTACCATTTTCAATCTTTGGTGAATCTAAGCCTTGGGGTTGTAGAATCTGCACATTTTCGCCCAACAGCTCTTCAGCAAAAACTCTAGGTTCGATATCTTTGTAGTGGGAAAACTTATTATAAAATCTTATATCCCATGATTTTTGCCCATTGTATATCTTTCCCACATTCTATAGCTACACCATTTCCTACAAAAGAAAGCAATGGTATATCACTAGGGCAGTCACTGTATACATAGGAATTTTGGAGGTCAAACATATCCATATCAAACATTTGTGTAAGCTTATAGAGCTTGCGATGCTCCATGGTATGAATACCATCCATTTCACCATTTAAAATTCCATTTTGTTCTTGCAGACTAATTGCTACGATATTTTTTATACCAAAAAGCTTGGCAAATTCTGTGATATATATTTCTAGTCCCCCGGAAACTATAATGATAGTATGCCCACTTTCTTGATGAAATCGTAATCGTTTTAACACTTTTTCGTTAGTTTTATATATAAGCTCCTTTTGCACATATTCTTTTGCTAGTTCTTGAGCGCGCAACATATCCATTCCTTTTAATTGAGGATATCGAGGAGCTTTGAAATCAAATAAGGGGATTTTTGTGTATCTATGAAGGCGTGGCAATATTCTTTGCTGTAAGCGTAACATTCTCGCATTGTAGTGAGGATTTTCCTTACCAACCATTTCTAAATATGGCGGAATGCTTTGAATAGAAACTAGTGTCTCACAAAAATCAAAAATAGCTAATATTGTTTGCATTTTTATTCCCTATAGTACCAAGATAATAATTGAATGTTCTCTATATAGATTAGTATAGCAAAGATATGATAAATTTTTCTACTTAAGTATATCGAAAAATATCAGCTAGAGCCTGTATAATTTGGTTATTTTCACTTTTGCTTCTTGAAGCTAGACGTATAAATGATTCATTAAGTCCCACCTTATCACTACATGTGCGTATATAGACTCCATATCTGATAAGCATTGCCATTACAAAGTCTAAATCTTCTTTCCAATCCAAGATTTCTACAAGAGCAAAATTTGCTTTGCTCGGATAAACTTTAAGTTGAGGAATTTGAGAAAGACGCATAAAGAAATCTTGTGTTTGTTGAATATAGAGCTTTCTAACATTTTCGTATTTGTTTGTAAATGTGTCTTGTGCGTAGAGTCTGAAGAAATATTCACTAAGTCCATTTGAGTTCCATAAGTAGCCATTATTGAGAAGTTTGGAAACTTTGTTTCTTGCCATAACCCCATATCCTGCACGAATACCAGCTATACCAAAATCTTTTGACATGCTTTTTATTAAAATTACATTAGGAAATTCTGAAAAAAGTGTCCTATATGAAATGAACTTATATTCATCATCTTCAAAAGCAAAGTGTAGAAAACTTTCATCAATGATAATATTCTCTACTTCTGGTAGGTTTGCAATAATTGTTCGTAGATCTTCATAAGGTATGTAGCCACCATTTGGATTATTGGGATTGATGATAACGATACTTTGTGGTTTTTGAGTCTTTACAAATTCAATATAGGATGATATGTCTAGCATAAAGTTTTTATCTTTTTCTAATTGGTAGAATACCACTTCAGTTTTAGAATTGCTAAATTCATAGTAGGATGAAAATGTAGGGATGTTAACTATAATTTTGTGTTCCACAAAATTATGTAAAATAGCTTGGATAACTTCTATAGCCCCATTTCCGATAAATAAATATTCTTTATCAATTCCTAAGCGTTGTGCCAAGATCTCAGCAATCACATCATTTTGTGATGGGTAAAATTCCAATACATTTCTGATTGATTGTGTGCTAATTAGATCATGCTTCATGTAATCCATAAAAAGATCTGTAGCATATGGATTGGATAAAAAACATGCATCAATATTAATGGTCAGATTTGGTATTTGCTGTGTAAGCGTTAAGATACTTGGACTATGACTACCAGCAGCATGTTTTAATGTTTTAATGTTTTCTGCAATAACTCTCTGTTCTTTAGTGAATTGCATAAAATCTCCTTAGTATGGATTTCTAGATATGTGATTGGGCATAGAAGCTGTAGAATATACGTGATATAAATAAGAAACACTAATAAGATTTTTGAGGTAAAAAAATAGTATAAAATGGGGGTTTGATGTGTGGATAGATAGTAAAAATATTACATAGATGGTTTTGTTATCCCCCCCCCCTTAATACTTTAATGACTTTTTCCATTTGCATGCGTGTGCCAATAGTGATTCGAAAGTGATTAGGAATAATATGACGGTAGTCTCGTATAAAGATTTGATGTTGCCCTAAAAGTCTATAGAGATCCTCTGTGTGTGAGATGAGTATAAAATTTGCCGATGAAGGGTAAGTTTTAATATCGAGATCATAAAGTTGTGTACTAAACCACTCTCTAGCGTTTTTTATTTCTTCTACATATGCCCACATGTATTGTTCATCTTTAAGAGCATATGTTGCTGCTATTTGTGCAAATGCAGAGAGACTTTTGGGGTTGCGTAATTTGTTGATCAAAGCTATATTTTGTGCATGACTTATGCAATAGCCAATACGAAAGCTTGCTAAACCAAATGCTTTAGAAAATGTTCGTGTAACAATAAGGTTTTTATACGTGGTTGTGAGATAGGATAAAGTTTGACCACAAAATTCATAGTATGCTTCGTCAATAAGAAATATCGTATAAGGATGGGCTTGGATTAGATTTTGTAACTGAATACTACAATAGGTTGTTCCTGTAGGATTGTTTGGATTGCAAACATAGACCATCTGTGGAGCATAGTTTATAATGGCTTCATTTAAGGCTTCAAGGTTTAAACTAAAATCTGATGAGAGAGGGAAAAAACATGTGTTAATTCCAATGCCTTGTGCTCTGGCTCGGAAATTATCATATGTAGGGGAGACTATTAGAACTTTTGTATTCGCATCCAAAAAGACTTGAAGGATATACTCATGTGCACAATCTGAACCACCAAAAACTTCGATTTGATCCGAATCGACACCAACATATTGGGCGAGAAGTGTGTAGAGTTCTGTATTTTT
Organism: Helicobacter equorum; assembly: GCF_900198655.1. Classification (GTDB taxonomy): domain Bacteria; phylum Campylobacterota; class Campylobacteria; order Campylobacterales; family Helicobacteraceae; genus Helicobacter_F; species Helicobacter_F equorum. The sequence continues at coordinate 70,578 of NZ_FZPO01000008.1, forward strand.
TGTGTCAGGATACCACTGCAAAATACCTGTATTGAGATGCTCTTGTAAGGCTTGTGTAACCAGAGGTGATGGTGGTAGTGTGGATTCATTCCAATCAAGTTTTAAGATTTTTTCCTTATGTGGTTGCTCCCAAACTTTGTGTGAAGTAGGAATATATGGTTTGAGAGTTTGAACATAGTGATTAGAAGGTAGTGATGTATTTTTAGAATCTTGTTCCTGTAAATCCTCATCAAAGTGAGAATTCCTGTGTTCTTGTATTGTAACACGACTACCACTTATTATTCGAGATTTATAAGGTTTCATCATACTTAAGATCCTTAATGAATGATACAATTCTAGGTTTTTGCACGCTGATATTCTGCCTAGGGAAACACAGTTTTCAAAATCTGGTCTTTTGAGTGACTTCTGCAAAAATTTCATCGCTCAAATCACCAAATAATGGGGTATTACAAAGCTCTATAATTTCACACCCAGGATACATAGGATTAAACTCTATAAAAATAGGATTACCAACTTTATCAAGACTAAAATCCCAACCAACAAGCCCAATATGTGGAATACACATATGCATAGATCTAGCCATATCTAGGACATCTGAAAAGTGTGGAATTTGTGCATCAAAATCCCCTTTTATATTAGGCAGGGATGATATTGCCTCTCCCTTGCCCTTGATAATAAAGTTTCGTAAACTACCAGATTTATCAATACCAATTCGAAAAAATCCGCCATTAGATGTTGGACGCGTATCTCCTACAAGAAGACTACTAGGAAGTGTATGAATTTTACCCTTGTATAAAAGAGTCATAATTCTAAAGGTGTTAACTGAATTTTCATTGAGATTGCTAAGATAGGAGTGTTGTTGTATAAACTCTTGCACAATATAATCATTTTTGTAGTCTTGTAGGATTTGTATGAGTAGTGCTTCATCTTGTTGAGTATTAAGAATCTGCACATTTTTACCCGACCCTGTTGTATTAGATTCGGTAGGTTTCACTACCACCTTTTCATAGGGTTTCATAAGTTGTATGACAGAGTTTTTGTCTATTGGGATAAATATATTAGGATTATTGTCGTGTGGTTGGTAGAAATTGCCTCGAATATTTTTTATAATGCTTTTTGGTTTGTGGTGGTGTGGAAAAAGTGTGTCGTAATAGTTCTTATCGGCAAAAGCCGAAGCATAATTTTGAGGGTTGAAGTATGGAAGTATGTTGAGATAGTAAAATGGATTATCTAGATAACGGACATCTAATGGATGTGATTGATTAACATTATAGATGATCGTATGCCAATCCAGAGTGAGTTTAAGCCTTTGGGCATTACTCCCCCCCCCCATTTATAAAGTTGCTCCAATAACCCAACACAGATTCTTTGTGTTCCAAAGGTAAGGGTTTTAAGTTTTTGTGAAGAGCTATATATTGAGTAGTTTTATCAAAGAAATATTTTAATGATTGTGCTTGGTGATATGAATATATCATGCGTTTTGCATAAGTCTTAATTTGAGATTTGAGTCCTTCGAACATATAAATCCTTCGTGATAAAAATTGCGATATTATACGATATTTTTTGAAAAATCAAAAGTATTGGAGTTTCACTTCTCCTGCGTTACAAGAGAAGTGAATGGGGGCTATTTCATACCTACAGCTACCATTTTGCGTCTGAGATAGGCTATTTTACTTTGTAGTGGAAGCTCTTTTGGGCAGACATCATGACAAGCAATAAGACTCATACACCCAAAGACACCATTATCATTTCCTACGAGTTCATAATAGTCTTCATCGCTACGCTCATCATGTGGATCAATCATAAATCGCATGACGCGATTCATGCCAGCAGCTCCCAAGAAATCTTCACGCATTACTTTTGTTGCGCAACCAGCTATACAGCAACCGCATTCAATACAGCGATCAAGTTCAAAGACTTCTTGTGCGACTTCAGGCTCCACACGCTCCTCTAATACAGAGATATCTACTTCTTTTTGAGAATGTATCCAGCTTTCCACGCGTTTTGTCATTCCCTCAAACCACTCACCGGTATTAACACTCAAGTCTTTAATGAGCTTAAATGCCGGTAGAGGCATAAGCGTGATGATTTCAGGTAGATCTTTGGTGAGTGTGCGACATGCAAGGCGTGGGCGTCCATTGATCATCATACCACAGCTTCCACAAATCCCTGCACGACACACAAAGTCAAAACTCAAATCCGGATCTTGGTGTTCGCGAATGAGATTGAGCGCGATAAAAATAGTCATAGAATCTGTTTCTTGAAGTTTATATTCTCGAAAATGTGGCTTAGAAACAGCACTTTGTGGATCAAACTTTAATGCTTTAATAGTTAAGGTTCTTGCTTGTGTGCTCATTATTTATCTCCTAATCGTTGGTTTCTTGCCTTAAATTTGCTTTGTAGCTCAAAAGGCATTAGTGCTTCTTGGATAGCGTATCTATCACCACCTTTGCTTTGAATCTCTTGCGTGATAGCATCTATTTGTGTTTGTCTTTGTGCAGAGAGAGGGTTTTCTATCATATTGTCTTTGGCCCCATATCCGCGGAATCCAGGTGCAAGTTCCATGTTCATAATATCCAAATCTTCATAGGTAATGGTTGGTAGCGTTTGGTTTGGATCTTCCCAACTTGCAAGCGTGCGCTTAAGCCAATTAAGGTCATCTCGTTTTGGATAGTCCTCACGACTATGTGCACCTCTAGACTCTGTTCTTTGTAATGCTCCAAGTGCTACGCAAAGTGCTATTTTTAGCATTCTTGGCACACGATATGCATCTTCAAGTTCTGGATTGTCGTGAAGTTTTTTGTTTTTGACTTGGATATTTTTGCTACGTTTATAGAGTTCCTCTAGTCGTGTTACTGCATCTTGCAAGCCTTTGCCTTCGCGGAAAATCCCTACATCTTCTTCCATAATTTCTTTCATTTGGTTTTTGATGACATATACATCTTCATTACCAGAATTATTAAGAAGATTTTCAAGATAGCTTTGTTGCTTATTAAGAAAGGTCTCTACAACATTTGTAGAAATATCTGTTTGTGCGCTTTCACAGAACTGAGCAAAATAATCACCAATAATCATACCACTTACCACAGCTTCACTTACGGAGTTTCCACCTAAGCGGTTAAAGCCGTGTAAATCCCAACACGCAGACTCGCCAGCAGCAAAAAGCCCTTGTAGATATGTGTGCCCCTGGTAATTTGTCCGAATCCCACCCATTGAGTAGTGTTGCATAGGCTTCACAGGTGCCCAGCCTTTTCTTCCCTCATCAGCAGGATCGATACCAGCAAATACCTTACAAATATCTTGGACATCACGGAGATTGCGTTCAATATGTTCGCGTCCAAGAATAGAAATATCAAGCCACAAATGTTCTCCATATGGGGATTTAACGCCCTTACCCTCGCGAATTCTTTGAATCATTCTGCGTGAAACTACATCACGGCTTGCTAGTTCTTTTTTTTCAGGTTCATAATCAGGCATAAAGCGATACCCATCTACATCACGCAAGATCCCGCCATCACCGCGACAACCTTCGGTGAGCAAGATTCCAGATGGGAAAAGCGGGGTTGGGTGAAACTGCACCGCTTCCATATTACCGAGTTTTGCAACACCTGTTTCCATAGCAATCGCTAAACCTGTTCCCTCACAGATGACGGCATTTGTAGTGTTTTTGTAGATTCTGCCATAGCCACCAGTGGCGATAAGTGTGCCTTTAGAAATATACGCACTTAATTCACCACTCACAAGGTCGCGCACGATTGCACCATAGCATCTTCCATCTTTGTGGATAAGGCTTAATGCTTCTTTTCTATCTTGAATCTCTACACCATTTTTGTATGCCTCATTTGCCACAGCATAAAGCATTGTATGCCCAGTAGCATCAGCAGTGTAGCAAGTTCGCCATTTTTTTGTACCACCAAAGTCGCGTGAATGGATATAGCCATGTCTAAATTCTTCTTCGGTAATGGTAGTTTTTTGCGCATTGATGATAGCTGTTCTATCACCTTTTTTAATTCTTGTCCAAGGCACACCCCAAGATGCTAGTTCTCTAATAGCTTTTGGTGCAGTGGTTACAAACATTCTTGCCACATTTTGATCGCAACCCCAATCGCTCCCTTTTACTGTGTCGGCAAAATGCAAATCTTCATTATCCCCATCACTCATTTTTGAATTTCCAAGACTGGCTTGCATACCGCCCTGTGCTGCTGCGGAGTGCGATCTTTTTACAGGTACGAGGGATAAGACTATTGTATTTAAGCCTTTTTGTTTTGCTGCAATTGACGCTCTAAGTCCAGCCAATCCACCACCTATTACAAGTGCATCACAATATGTTATTTTCATCTGCTCTCCTTTTATTTACCAAAATCTCGCACATCTTGCGCTTTGTAATCTTGTATGCTTTTTTGTGGATCTAATTCTAAACCAATGGATACATATGCAATATATGTGCATATACCAAGTGCAAGGAAGAAAATTGTCATGCCCATTTTGATAGTGCGAAGTGTTTTGATACTGAGTCCTTCAAACCAACCCCATTTAATACAAAGTCTATACAGACCTACGGATCCATGAACTTCTACTGCAATAAGAAGCACTAAATACAAAAGCCAAAAATGATCTTGCACAAAGCGATATGATGAAGTACTTGGACCAATGGTTTCTGGTTTGGTAAGCATGATGTAGAGGTGAATGCTCCCCAAGAAAAAGAGTGCAAAGCCTGTAAGAACTTGTAAGCCCCAATAACTTGTATCCCCGTGTTTCATAAGGTTTTTATGCACCTTGAAAGACAAAAGTTGTCTGTAGTTAATAGGGAATTTTCGCACTGCCAAAAATGCGTGTGTAACAAATGCAATGATAACAATTGCAACTACGATACTGACGATAATCGTGTTGCCACCCTCAAATAAAAAATCTGCCTCAAAAAATTTGGTTACGGCATACATTGCTTCTTTGCCAAGCAAAATGCTTGAGACAAAAAACATATGCGCTATCATAAATAACGCCAAAAACAAGCCCGTAGCACTTTGGTAAAAATCCAGTTTTGCTGGAATCTTGCTATGCTTGCGTTCTGAAGTTACGCCTGTGTAACTCTCAATCACTTTTTCTTCTTGCATACTTTCTCCTTAGCATTATGTTATATTCCTCATTAAGTGAATATGCTCTGATTTTAGGACAAAATACTTTTAAAAAGATTAAGAAGCCAAAATGTTATAAGAAAGTTTTTTCTTGCTCGTGTATTTTTGTTACTTTTCCTTCACCAATTTCTACGACTTTATTAGCAAGTTCAATCGTGCTTGGTCTGTGAGCAATAAGAATAATAATTTTATCCTTGCGAATGAGATGAATAGCCTCTTTGATTAAATCTTCGGTTTGTGAATCTAGCGCACTTGTTACTTCATCAAGTATGAATACATCGGGATTTTTATACATTGCCCTAGCTATGGCTATGCGTTGGCGCTGACCACCACTTAAATTCGTGCCAAATTCATCTAATATCGTGTGAATCCCTTGAGGCATAGCTTGGACATATTCATACATTTGTGCATTCTTTAGGGCTTCTATTACGCGATTTTCATCTACTTCCATACCATAGGCGACATTTTTGGCAATCGTATCATTAAAAATAAAGATTCTCTGCGTCACAATGGCAATATTTTCTCTCAAACTCTTTTGTGTGTAATCTTTGATATTTTTATCATTAATGAGAATCTCACCACTATCGCATTCATAAAGACGCAGTATGAGATTTACCAATGTGCTTTTACCACTGCCACTTTTGCCTACCAAGGCGATGATTTCATTGCGTTTAAAGTCTAGGCTAACGCCTTGCAAGGCGTGTGTTTGCTCATATGAAAAAGTTGCATTTTTGATCTTTATAGAATCTACTGGTTTATGGAGGATGTGTGTACCATCTGTAATGTTTGAAGTTTTATTAAGAATTTCAAAGATTCTATCGCTTGCAACAATAGCATTTTGCATATTACCCCAAAGATTGACAAGTTTTTTAAATGGAGTAAAGATCATAAAAAGTGCAGCAGCAAATGATCCAAACTCTTCGGCGCTAAGATTCCCAGCATGAATTTCTATTGTCGCCATATAGATGATTACAGCCAATGCTACTGCCCCAAGGAATTCCATAAGTGGAGAGGTAAGTTCTCCTACGCGCACAGATTTCATACTGATTTTAAGAAATTGTTTGTTTTGTTCTTTGAAATGTTGCGCCTCAAGAGCTTCGCCATTGCTTACTTTGATAATTTCGATATTATTAAAAATTTCTGTAAGTTTGGAGGTAATGTCTGCATTTTTTTCTTGCAAGGATCGTGCATATCTTTTCATTTTTCGGATAATGATATTTATTGGTATGATTGCCAGAGGAATGACAATAAGTCCTATAATGGCAAGTTTTGGGCTTTGATAAAAGACAACAAAGATGAGTCCAATTATCGTGCTAAATTCTCGAATAAAATCAGTAATATAGTTGGACACTGCCATACGAATGATGCCAATATCATTTGTGATTCGAGACATAAGCTCCCCACCACGCATTTTATTAAAAAAGTTTAGCTCAAGACTTAGCATATGCGTAAGCATTTTATCGCGCACTTGGCGGACAATATCTTGCCCAATAAAATTCATAAAATAAGATTGGACATAGGTGCCACCAGCTTTACCAAAATAAATAAGGATAATCAAAAGTGGCATAGCAATCGCAAGAAGATTATTTTTTGCCATATTTTCAAAGCTAAAAAATGGCGTATCTTTTGGCACTTTTCCCATAAGTGTGCCTAGCAATGGTTCAATCATATAAGTTGCCCCTGCTGTGCAGAGTGCTGCCAACAACGATGCGCCAACAGCGATTAAAAATGAAGTGTAGTGCCCCTTGATGTAGGGCAAAAAGCGTCTAAAAAATTGAATAAGAGTTTTCACTTATAGCTCAAATCCAGCATCTAAGATAGCTTCACAAATTTGCTCTTTTGTAGCAGGAGCATTAAATTCTACTTTCACGCTTTTAGCAGGTAAATCTACTTGTATGCGTTCTATACCTTCTAACTCGCCTACAAACTTTTCAAGCTTATCGACACAACCTTGACATTTCATACCATTTACACTTAATGTGATTTCCATAATCACACTCCTTTAATAAAACTTTACAGAATTGAGAATCTTCGTAACCTCGAGGCATTAAGCACAACACTTATAGAGCTAAGACTCATAGCTAATGCACAAAACATCGGATCTAAGAATATTCCAAATCCTCCCAATGCCCCGCAAGCAATGGGAATAAAGACAATATTATACCCAAAAGCCCAAAATAAATTTCCTTTTATGTTTGCAATTGTCGCTTTGCTTAGGTTGTAGGCGTTGAGGATTGCCTTTGCATTGCGATTATAGATAATAATATCAGCACAATTTTGCGCTACATCATTGCCACTTGCATATGCCATACTAACATCTGAGCTTTTGAGTGCGGCAGCATCATTGACCCCATCACCAATCATAAGAATCTGTGCGTTTGGGTTTTGTGCTTTAGTGTGCGTGATAAAGTCTAGCTTATCTTTGGGTTTTGCCTGTGCTATAACTTCTTTAATACCTAGAGTTTGTGCGCTTTGTATCGCGCTTTGTTTGGTATCGCCACTTAGCATAGTGATATGAAGATTTTGTGTGCGTAATGAATCTAGTGTAGGGATAATGTCTTGGCGTAGTAAATCGCGTAAATACAACACTCCAATAATATTATATGAATCTGCTAGATATACAATGAGTTTGGCGGATTGTTGGTAGTTTTGGTACGGATTGTGGAGGTTTGGTATGTGTTGTTGGATATATTCGAGATTGCCCAAAAGATAGGTGTTATTTTCTATTTTGCCCCGTATCCCAAATCCAGTTACAGAGTTAAATTCTTGCGCCACTTTATATGTGGCATTGTGGGTTTTGGCATATGTAATAAGTGCTTGAGCGATGATATGAGTGCTATTAGATTCTAAGCTATATACAAGCGAGAGAAATTCTTGCCTATCTATGTGAGTTTGGATATCAAAAACTTCTAGCCCTTCAGAGAGTGTGCCAGTTTTATCAAAAACGATATGTGTGATTTTACTAAGAGATTCTAGGCAACTCGCGGTTTTAAAAAATACGCCCATTTTGAGAGCTTTTGCCTTAGCATGCAAAAATGCCATAGGCGTAGCCAGTCCAAGCGCACAAGGACAAGAAATTACAAGCGTAGCAATGCATATGTCAAGTCCAAAACTAAAATCACGCATAATCCACCAAAATATTCCAGCCACAAGCGCGATACATATCACAAATGGCACAAAGACCCCAGCAATTTTATCGGCTAAAATTCCAATTGGGGCTTTAGATTGTGTGGCATTGTTGATGAGCGTAAAGATTTGGCTTAGGATTGTTTGTGCACCTACTTGCGTGGCTTGTATGATAAGTGCGCCATCAAGATTGATAGAGCCAGAAGAGAGTGAATCTCCAGCTTTTTTAAGCACAGGGATACTTTCACCATTGATGCTACTTTCATCAACGCTACTTTGCCCCTCCAACACAAACCCATCTACTACCACGACATCACCAGGTAGAATTTTAATTACATCATCTTTTTGTACCTCTTGTGCCAAGACTTCTATCCATTCATTATCTTGTGTGTGTTTAAGAATCTTTTTTTGGTTGATTTCAAGTAAAAAATTCGCACTCTTTTTAGCCTCGTCTTTGGAGGTATTTTCGATATATTTTCCAATCATCACAAAGCATAAAATCACGCTCACGCTTTCAAAATACAAATGCGCGTGAATCCCTAAGCCAAAAATATCAATCATGCCTTTGAGACTATATAAAAATGCTGCACTTGTGCCAAGTGCGATGAGTGAATCCATAGTGGGATTTCTCGCGATGAGAGCCTTAAAGCCTTTGAAATAAAAGTTTCGCCCCATATGCATAACAATGAGTGTGCTAATAAGCATAATAAGAGAATCTGCATTTATGGAAATAAGAAAATGTGAGTTAAGAAATCCAAACATCGCATTCAGCGCAAATATAAGTGTGATAAGTGTAAAAATACTAGCAAAAATGAGACGCCTTTTAGGTGGCAATAATGCAGAATCTAGAGCATTAAAACGCGCAAATATACCTTGCGGAGAATCTTGTACGCTATGGTTTGGAAGCATGCTAGGTGTATAACCAAGCTTAGCAATAAAGGTAAAAATCTCTTCTAAGCTTATTTGGGTTTCATCATAGGTAATTTGTGCTTGTTGGCTAACAAGATTAACTTGTATATCTTTGCAATAAGGTTTGCGTGAAAGTGCGCGCTCAATACCACTACTACACGCTGAACAACTCATGCCATCAATATAAAAATGTGCTTCTTTCATAATACGCCTCTAACAATATGATACATGGATATAAATTATATATAAGAGTATATAATATTACATTTTAGGAACGTTTATAATCATCTTCTAAACGCACAATATCATCTTCACCTAGATATTCACCCATTTGCACTTCTATAAGCACTAGAGGGATTTTACCCGGATTTTCTAGTCTATGTGAAGCACCCATAGGGATATATGTGGATTCATTAGCTTTTAAAAATACTTCTTTATCCCCAATTTGCACGAGCGCGCTACCACTTACTACAATCCAATGTTCGTTTCTGTGAAAGTGTTTTTGTAAGCTTAGTCTATGTTTTGGCTTAACGATAATTTGCTTGATTTTATATGTGTGAGATTCTAAAAGCACACTATAGGTTCCCCAAGGTCTGTGTGCTGTATTGTGAATCTGTGTAGATTCTGGATATGTTGTTTTGAGGATCGGGATAAGTTCTTTAATGCGTTGTGTTTGGTTTAGTGGGGCAATGAGCAAACAATCTCCACTATTGACTACCGCGAGGTTATCTATACCAATAGTTGCTACGAGTTTGTCAGAAAGAATAAAATTGTTTGTTGAATCTAATTGGACATACGCTCCTTTTGTAGCATTCCCTTTTTCATCGCTTTGCCACTCTTGTTTTAGTGCTTCAAATCCTCCCACATCATTCCATACAAAAGTCCCATCCACGCAAGCCACTTTTGTGCTTTTTTCCATGAGTGCATAATCTATACTAATTTCTTGTATATCCTCACATACTTTAGGCTCTAGGCGGATTGTGTGTGCATTTGGTGCAGTGTGTTTGCTTTGGATATAGGCTTTCGTGCAAGATTCAAGGAGTTTTGGTTCGTGGGCTTGTAATTCACGCAAAAATACATCAGCACGAAAACAAAACATACCACTATTCCAAAAATATTTACCACTTTGCAGATATTTTTGTGCTGTGGGAAGATCAGGTTTTTCGACAAATTGTTCTACAATACCATTTTGTGCCTTGATATAGCCATAGCCTGTGTGTGGTGCAGTGGGTGTAATCCCAAACGTCACAAGAAAACCTTTTTGTGCCAAATCCAAAGCTTTATATATGCATGCAAGATACTGATCTTCATCTTTGATGAGGTGATCGCTTGGCAGGGCAAGAATTATCTCATCTTCTTTTTTTTCTGTGGCTTGTAATGCAGCAAAACAAAGGGCAGGAGCAGTATTTTTGGCAAGAGATTCTAAAATATAAGAATCTATAGATATGCCAACTTCTTGTGCAATATCTTTGGCTAAAAAAAAGTGCTTGTCATTTGTGATGACACTAAAGGCGGCATTATGGGTTTTTGTGAGAATCTGATTGCGCTTTAGTGTGTGCGCAAAAAGTGTATTGCGTGAATCTGTAGCATCTTTTTGAGTGTTTGGAAGGATTGGTGCGAATTGTTTGGGAAGCAGTTCTCGTGAAAGTGGCCAAAGCCTCGTGCCAGATCCGCCACAAAGTATACTAATAGTCATAAAAAGTCTCCTTAAGATAACCGATATTGAGATACTCAATATTGCTTGAAGTTAAGTTATAATGGCAAAAATTATAGCAAACTTAGCGATAAAACGCCTTAAGGGGAGATGATGTATCAAAAAGTGTTGGCGTATTTTTCACAGATCTGTGCTATTCCTCATGGGAGCTTTCATACTCAAGAGCTTTTTTTGTATCTCACAAAGACTTTAGAAAACCTCGGATTTATAGTAAGTAGTGATGAGGCATATAATATCTATGCAAAAAAAGTAGATTCTCAAAGTACAAAGCCAGTGTGTTGTTTGCAGGGACACTATGATATGGTGTGTGTGGGTCGTGCAGCACAGAATCTAGCTATACAAACTTATGAGGAGGATATAAAAGGAGTGTCATATCTGTGCGCAAAAGATTCGAGTTTGGGCGCAGATAATGGGATTGCTTTGGCATGTATGTTGGCTCTTGGTGAGAGAATGAGTAATTTTGAAGTCCTCATCACTAGTAATGAAGAGGTAGGTATGCTAGGAGCAAAAAATCTCCATATGCTTATAGAATCTGATGTGCTACTAAATTTAGATTCTGAAGATATACATGAGATTGTGCTAGGGTGTGCAGGTGGTGTGGATATAAATGCAACGCTTCATTTAAACCCTTGTATGAGGACTTTTGATGAGATGTTTGTGATACGATCACATGGCTTTGTGGGTGGACATAGTGGTGTGGATATACACAAAAATATCCCTAATGCGATTGTGGAATTTGCGCATTTTCTTATGGACAAACCAGTGCAGATTCTTGCGTTGCATGCAGGAGAGAAGCGAAACTCTATCCCTGTGGGTGTGGAATGTGTGGTATATGGAGATAAAGATTTGTGTGCTTATGCAAATGCGCATTTTTCTATCACACGTATAGAATCTACAGAGGATTTGCAGCCTTTAGGCATTTCTATTCAAATGACACACAAAGTTTATGAAAGTAAAGACATTCTTTCGCCCATTATTGCGTTACATAGCGGAGTGTATGAAATAGAATCTAGCACCAAAAGTGTGGTAGATTCACTCAATCTCTCATGTGTGCATTTACAAGATGGGGTATTAACATTTGAGCTTTTTGCTCGTGCAAATGATGATACGAAATTAGTGCGTATGCAACGGCGTATTCACACGCTTTTAGGTGCATTTGGGTTTGGTGTGGCATATAGTGATTTTTATAGTGCGTGGCAACGCAGCATTAGCGATGATGATGCACTTTTGGCTGTACTTTTAAAGCTGTATAAGGCAAATGGGATTGCGCCATACATCACACAGATTCATGCAGGATTAGAATGTGGGATTTTGGGACAGAGGTTGCAAGAGTTACAAAAACCAAATGCTACAAAGATTCTTTCCATTGGTCCAACTATTGAGTTTCCTCATAGCACAAAGGAGCGATTGAATCTTGAAAGTTTAAGGGCTTTTGTGGCAATTTTGGAAGGGACATTACAAGCATTAGGATTGAGAGTATGAAAACATTGCGTGCAGGGATTGTTGGGGTAAGTGGCTACACAGGGGCAGATTTGGTAAAAATTCTTTATAAGCATCCTTATTTTAGATTAATCTATGTAGCAAACACCCAAGGTGGCATGCCATTAAGTGAGGTGCATAAAGAATTTTATAATGTCTTAGATTTAGAAGTTTCTAAGGCTTGTGTGCAAGATGTATGTGCGCAATGCGATGTAGTATTTTTGGCTTTACCACACAAAAGTGCTATGGAGTTTGTCAAGGCACTAAGGGCTTATGAGGGAGATTCTCAAAGGATAAAAATAGTGGATTTGAGCGCGGATTATCGTTTGAGTGCTAAGCATTATGAGGCAGTGTATTGTCCGCATATCGATATAGATGGGCTTACACATGCTGTATATGGGCTACCAGAATATGCACATAATGAAATTACTAAAGCTTCTTTGGTGGCAAATCCAGGTTGTTATCCCACTGCGACACTTTTGGCATTATTGCCATTTTTGGATTATATTGAGGGTGAGATTTTTGTTGATGCAAAAAGTGGTGTGAGTGGTGCGGGTAAAAAACTCACAGATGATACACATTATCCAAATATCAATGAAAATATTTTTAGTTATGCGCCCCTTACGCATCGCCATCAAATAGAGATTGAGGAAAAATGTGAGCGTTTTGGTAGGAAATGTGTGCGGGTGAATTTTATCCCGCATTTATGTCCCTTTACGCGCGGTATGCTTGTGAGTGTTTTTGCAACACTAAAGGAGGAATGTATGGATATAGAGCCTTTGGAGATTTTGAAGCAAACCTATAAAGATTCGCCATTTGTAAGAATCTGTTCTGAAAGTGTACGCATAAGTAATGTGCGTGGGAGTAATATGTGTGATGTGTATGCCCTCAAACGGGGTCGTGCATTGTATGTCAATAGTGCGATTGATAATCTTATGCGTGGAGCGAGTTCTCAAGCGGTAGTGAATGCAAACATAATGTGTGGTTTTGCGCCAGAATCTGGCATACCACAAGTGGGATGGTGAAATGAAAAGTGACATAAAGCCTATAGTGCTTCATGATGATGTGGTGTGCATTGCAGATTCGCATTGGAAAAATGGCGATGTAGAGCTTTTGGAATGTCTGAATGCTTTGCAAAATTCACAGGTGTTACTTATGGGTGATATTGCCCAAATGCTTGTAGGCAATCTCGCAACAAGCATAGAATCTAACAAAGCCTTGCTTGAGTGCATACAAAGACTTAGTGAACGCAGTTGTGTCTATTGGCTAGAGGGCAATCACGATTTTGGGTTACAAGCATTAGCACAGATTTTGCCACAAGTGATATTTGTGCCACGCAAACATCAGCCACTTATAGCGACTTATAAAGGTATGATAGTGAGTTTAGCACATGGCGATTTGTTTTTGAATGTCCGATATAGGTTGTATATTAATGTGCTAAATTCATGTTTTGGGTTATGGGCGTTGGGGTGTGTGGATTGGCTTTCGAATGGTTATGTATATCGCACTCTCCAAAAAAGTATAGATTCTAAGCGTATTCGTGGATTTTATGGAGAGTATGAAGCGTTTTGTGTGCGACGGGTAGAGGCTTATAAGAAATATTTTTGTAAGCGCAATGTGATGCCTCAAGCGATTATCGAGGGACATTTTCATTTGGATCATAGCACCTATGTCAATACAAAAGAAGAGAATACTTTATATGTGTGCTTACCTTCATTTTATGTTGATAGAAGAATTTTTGAGTTAGAATCCAAGATAACAGATCGTTAATGTTTTTGGAGTAGAAATGGCTAAGAAGAATCTTTTAAATCTTGCAACAAACGAAATGGAATTGGTAGATTTTCGAATCTATGAAATGCATAATAGCGAACATTATGAGGGTGTGTATGGAATTAATGTTTCTAAAGTTGATGGGGTAGTAGAATTCCCTGATCACATCTTTGATCTTCCTGCTGCACCCGATTATGTAGTTGGGACATTTGATTTGCGCGGAGAGATTCTGCCGTTAGTGGATTTGGGTAAATGGATGTGCGTGCAGACAGACCCATCACGAGTGCATAAAAAAGTGATTATAGCGAAGTTTAATAATATCAAGATTGGTTTTATTATCCACGAAGCAAAGAGAATCCGCCGTATTAATTGGAAAGATATCGAAGGTGCAGCATTTAGTGTGAGTAATGATAATCAGCGTGGGAAAATCACAGGAACAACGCGCATAGAGGATGGCAGGACATTGCTTATTCTTGATTTGGAGGGGATTTTAGATGATTGTAACTTCTATGATCCGATGAAAGCGATGATAAACGAAGATGGTAGCCAAAGAGAAGTACCAAAATTTAGCGGTACAGCTTTAATCTTAGATGATAGTCTCATAGCGCGTAAGCTTTTGCGAACCTCGCTTAAAGATGTTGGATTTGACATTGTGGAAGCTGTGAATGGTGAGGATGGCATAGAGAAATTAGAGCAGCTTTATGGGCAATATCATGATGAACTTGGTGAGCATCTAAAGATTATCGTTTCAGATGTGGAAATGCCAAAAATGGATGGCTTTCATTTTGCTGCACAAGTTAAAAACGATGATCGCTTTAAAAATATCCCAATTGTCTTTAATTCTTCTATTTGTGATAAACTTAGTGAGGAAAAAGGAAAAGAAATTGGGGCGGAGGCGTATTTGGTAAAATTTGATGCCGGATTATTTTATGACGAAATATCGCGGATTTTATCAAAATAAAAAAATTTTTTTGTTAGAATGGGAAAAGTTTAATTTTTGAAAGTGAGGTTTGGCAATGGATGATATGCAAGAAATAATGGAAGACTTTCTTATAGAAGCTTTCGAGATGGTCGAACAACTTGATCAGGATTTGGTAGAATTGGAGAGCAATCCTGAAGATTTAGATCTTCTCAATAGAATCTTCCGTGTAGCACACACAATCAAAGGCTCAAGTTCATTTTTAAATTTTGATATTTTGACAAGCCTAACTCACCATATGGAAGATGTGCTAAATAAGGCACGTCGCGCAGAATTAAAAATCACTCCCGATGTGATGGATGTAGTGTTGCAGTCTGTAGATCTTATGAAAGCGCTTTTAAGTGCGATTAGAGACAATGGGACAGATGCAAATAGTGGCATTGATATCACAGACATTGTTAAACGACTTCAAGAGGTTTCAGGAGATGGGGGTGAGCAAGAGGCTCCAGCACAAGAAGCAAGTAAGCAAGATTCTAAACCGGCCGATCAAGCACCACAAGCACCAAGTGCGCAAGCATCAGAGAATCCACTTTCTGATGAACCGGATTTAGATTATTCATCAATGAGTACTCAGCAAGTAGAAGCAGAGATTGAGAGACTTTTGAAAAAACGACAAGAAGCCGATAAGGCACGTCGAGAGGAACTCAAAAAACAGGGCGTAGCACCTAAGGTGCAGGCACCAAGTGAGCCTCAAGAAGCTCCAAAGACTGCTACTCCACAGACGCCAAAACCTGCCCCGCAAGTAGCTCCAAAAGTAGCCAAAAAAGAAGATGGTGGTGCTCCAGCAACCAATGTTGAACAAACAGTTCGCGTTGATGTGCGTCGCTTAGATCATTTGATGAATCTCATCGGAGAATTGGTGCTAGGTAAAAATAGGCTTATCCGAATCTATGGTGATGTAGAGGAACGCTATGATGGTGAAAAATTTCTCGAAGAGCTTAATCAAGTAGTGTCCTCTATATCTTCCGTGACTACGGATTTGCAACTTGCAGTTATGAAAACAAGAATGCAGCCAGTAGGCAAGGTATTTAATAAGTTTCCACGTATGGTGCGCGATCTTTCTAGAGAGCTTAATAAGAATATCGATCTCATTATCACAGGTGAAGAAACAGAGGTAGATAAGTCTATTGTGGAGGAGATTGGTGATCCATTGGTGCATATCATTAGAAACTCTTGCGATCATGGTATTGAATCTCCAGAGGATAGAGAGGCATTGGGCAAGTCTGCTATGGGAACTGTGCAACTTAAGGCTTACAATGAGGGCAATCATATTGTGATTGAAGTAACTGATGATGGTAAGGGTCTTGATGCACAAATACTTAAACAAAAAGCGATTGAAAAAGGTTTGATTAGCGAAAGAGAAGCGGATTCTATGTCGGATAAAGAGGCATTTGGAATCATTTTTAAACCAGGATTTTCTACCGCCAAAACTATCACTAATGTCTCTGGACGCGGTGTAGGAATGGATGTGGTAAAAACCAATATAGAAAAACTCAGTGGTATTATTGAAATAGAATCTGAAAAAGGCGTAGGGACAACACAGAAGCTAAAAATTCCTTTGACACTAGCAATTATGCAAGCATTGCTTGTTGGTGTGCAAGAAGAATACTATGCTATTCCGCTTTCATCAGTGATTGAAACGGTTCGCATTAGTCAAGATGAGATTTACACCGTTGATGGCAAGAGTGTGTTACGACTTCGTGATGAGGTTCTTTCGCTTGTCCGATTGGCAGATATTTTTAAGGTAGATTCTGTGCTTGAAGCGATGAGTGATGTATATGTGGTTATTATCGGATTAGCTGATCAAAAAATTGGTGTGATTGTGGATTATCTCGTAGGGCAAGAGGAAGTGGTGATTAAATCTCTTGGATATTATCTCAAAGGCATTGAAGGTATTACAGGGGCTACGGTGCGAGGCGATGGTAAGATCACATTGATTGTTGATGTTGCTGGTATGATGACGATGGCTAAGAGTGTGAAAGTGAGCATTAATAAATTGCTTGATGAGGTAGAGGCACAAAAAACCAAAAACTCGCCAAGCGACTATGTTGTCCTTGCTATTGATGATAGTAGCACCGATCGTGCTATTATGAAAAAATGTCTCAAAAAATTGGGTGTTACAGTGCTTGAGGCTTCAAATGGTTTGGAAGCCTTAGATATTGTTAAAAATGGCGATAAGCAACTTGATGCTGTGCTTGTTGATATTGAGATGCCAAAAATGGATGGTTACACATTTGCTTCAGAGGTTCGTAAATATAATAAATTTAGAAACTTGCCACTTATTGCTGTGACAAGTAGAAGTAGCAAAACTGACAGAATGCGTGGTGTAGAATCTGGTATGACAGAATATATTACAAAGCCATATACACCTGAATATCTTGCGAATGTGGTGAAGCGAAATATTAATCTTGTAACGGATGGGGAGTAAGATTATGAATGAAGAATTAAAAGAAGTATTTGAAAAACAACAAAAGAAAAAAACACAAGGCGAGGACAATACATTTTATGATGATACACTCCAAGCTATAAGCTTTATGGTAGGGAGTGAGGAGTTTGCGGTGCCTATTCTTAATGTTAAAGAAATCATTAAACCTATGGAATACACGAGAGTGCCAGGGACTCCAAATTATGTTATGGGTGTGTTTAACTTGCGCGGTGGCGTATTTCCACTTATAAACTTGCGTCTAAAATTTGGATTATCAGCTATCAAGCAAGATCAAGACACACGCTATCTTGTGGTAACATATAAAGATGAAGTTGCAGGTTTTGTGATAGACAAACTCAACGAGGCAGTGCGGATTAATCAAAGTGATATAGATCCTGTACCAGAGACTATTGGAGAAGGTGAGAATTTCATGCAAGGTATTGGTAAGCGTGAAGATAGGCTTATTACAATTTTGCGAGTTGAGAATCTTTTGAAGAAAGCTTTTTAGATTAAATAATATTTAACTTTCTTATTATTTAGTTTATTTTAAGATGAATGTTTTTATACTTTGATTTTGGTTACACCAAAATATAATACATGTAAGGGAGAAAAAGATGGCTGTTAAAATAACTGATATTTGTATTGCTTGTGGATCTTGCATTGATGAATGTCCGGTGGGAGCAATCGTAGATGATGATGATAACCCAACAGGTGAAGGCATTTATTATGTATATTCTAATAAATGCGTAGAATGCGTGGGACACAATGAACAACCTGCTTGTGCAAGTGCATGTCCCACCGATGGTTGCATTGTATGGAGTGAGCTTGGTTCAACAAACAGAGAGAATATTGGTACAGATATGAGAGATGGTACACATCCTTGTGTGTAATTTTGTAGAAACTACTTCTTTGGGGTTTTGAGATACTCAAAACCCTCCTTTTACTTTAACTTCACTTATAAAGTTCATTTTTCTAATTTCTAAATAAGTCATAAAATTAGATCTGTGTTGCTTATAGGATTCTGTGAAAAAATATTAAGAATTTTTTCTTATGTTTGTAAAGTTACTATCAATGTTGCATAGATATATGAGGTATGCTCTAAG
Source organism: Helicobacter equorum (assembly GCF_900198655.1). GTDB lineage: Bacteria > Campylobacterota > Campylobacteria > Campylobacterales > Helicobacteraceae > Helicobacter_F > Helicobacter_F equorum. The sequence continues at coordinate 89,215 of NZ_FZPO01000008.1, forward strand.
AAAGTAGAGAGACATAAAGTGTAATGCTTGTTGATAAATTTATAAATTTATCATTTTTAACAAAAGCATAAAAGAAAATACATTATAATCTCGAAGGTATAAAACTTATGTTGAAGGTGTGTGTATGACACAAGAAGAACTCAATATGCTTATGAATAGTGATAATCTTGATGAAATTGCTACACAAGATAAAGAATCCACACCACAAGAATCTACAACAAATGAATCACCAGGTATTGATGTAGAAAATTATCGTGTGGAGGCAGATAAAAAATGGCCACCTCCGCCACCCACAGAGGATCACAAGGTCGTTCATCAGCTTGATGATGTTACTAAAGATTCTGAAGTTAAGGCTACACAGATTTTTGATCAGCTTGAAATTATGGGATCTGCAGCTGATAATGCCACAAAAAAACTCAAGCAGGTTAAGAAATTTCTAGAATCTCAAGAAGAGCTTTTTGGTAGACTTTGTGAAAGTTTTCCTCATGTGCAGACTTTTACAAAAACCATGGAGGAAATACTTAGCAATAAGAATGCAATTAAGGAAATTATAGGTTATTGCGATGATGTGAGTGATGCGTCTATGCAGGCTATGGATATTATGCAATATCAAGATATTCATCGTCAAAAAATTGAGCGTGTGATTAATGTGATGCGTGCTCTTGCACAATATATGAATTCTCTTTTTGAAGGGAAAATTGATGATAGTAAGCGTGTGAGTTCTGCTGTGTATATTTCGGGTGATAATAAAGATGATATCGCAAGTGATGATGACATTGAAGCATTAATTGCTTCGTTTGGTAATAGATAGATTTTCTCATGTTAGATTCTCAAAAAAAATGCGAACTCCTGTCTCCTGCAGGGAATTTTCAGAAATTAAAAATTGCCCTTGCGTATGGGGCAGATGTTGTGTATGGTGGTGTTAGTCATTTTTCATTGCGTTCAAGATCTGGCAAGGAATTTGATTTTGAAACTTTTGCAGAGGCAGTAAAATATACACATGCATTAGGTAAAAAAATCTATGTAACAATCAATGGTTTTCCTTTCAACGCTCAACTTAAGCTTTTAGAATCACACATTGCTAAAATGGCGGAATTACAACCTGATGCATTTATCATAGCGACTCCGGGTGTGCTTAAGCTCTCCAAAGCTATAGCACCTCAAATCCCTATCCATCTTTCCACTCAAGCCAATGTGTTAAATATTTTGGATGCGCAGGTTTTTTATGAAATGGGTGTGAAGCGCATTGTTGCGGCGCGTGAATTAAGCCTAAAAGATGCGATAGAAATAAAAAAGGCTTTACCGGATTTGGAATTAGAGATTTTTGTGCATGGTTCTATGTGTTTTGCTTTTTCTGGACGCTGTTTGATTTCTGCGTTGCAAAATGGTAGAGTTCCTAATCGTGGAAGTTGTGCTAATGATTGCCGTTTTGATTATGAATATTATGTGAGAAACCTTGAAAATAATGAGCTTGTGCGATTTGATGGACATGAATTTTATGTCAAAAATCCTGATAATGATGTGTTAATGAGACTTCAAGAGGAAGAAGGTGTAGGCACGCATATTTTTAACTCTAAGGATTTAAATCTTGCAAGCCATTTAAGAGAGATTTTGGATTCTAGCGCCATTGATGCACTTAAAATCGAGGGACGCACCAAGTCCGCGTATTATGCTGCTATCACTGCACGCACATATCGCAAAGCACTTGATGATTATTATAATGGTAGATTTGATGAAGATTGGTATCAATTTGAATTACACACATTGAAAAATCGAGGATTTAGCGATGGGTATCTTGTGCATCGTCCATATCAACGCTTTGACACACAAAATCACCAAAGCGCCATAAGTGAGGGAAGCTACCAAGTCAATGCACAAGTAGATGATAGTGGTAAGGTGGCGCTTTGTAAACATACTATTGTCCCAAACATGGCATTAGAAATTGTTGTGCCACTAGATTCAGAAATTATATGTGGTAAAAATGAGCTAGGTGAGATTTTTGAGCGTGATGGTAGATATTATATGCGATTTTTTAAGATTGTTTTAGAAAATGGCAAAGAGCTAGATTCTATCCATAGTGGCAATACAAATTCCTTCCTGTTACCATTACCGCTACCAGCACTTAGCTTTTTGCGCCAAGAGTTATAATAAGATTTAAGTATAAAAGATTTTTTGTAGTTGATTTAAGAGTGAATCTTGTGGATTAACATACGCGAGTTTTGCTCCCATACGCGAAAAATACGCACGGAGTTTTGTATCAAGGTGCGTTAAGCGCGTTTTGTATTGTGCAAGAGAGATTGTATCTTCACATGTTTCTTGTGTTTGTATATCACAAAATTGATATGTCTGCCCCAACTTTAGGAAATCTGGCTCCCATTCTTGCTTGGTTCGCACACAGAGTGCATACAATGCAAAATAATTTTTGAGAGAAATTTTTGAGATATGCGCGGTTTGTAGCTTGTAAAAATCTCCTATTATGACACCTAAGCCTTTTTTGTGTTTGTGTGCTACGATGTGATGAAAAATTTCTGTGCTATGATTGAGTTGATCTTTGGCTGAAAATGTTATATCTTGAAGTGAGTGTAGCATTGTATATATGTGCGTGGGTGTTGTGTAAATTTGTGGTGAGCGTGAGTGAAGATAATGCAATATGGGTTTTATGCCAAATTTTTGTGCGCTATGGACTAAGAGTGTGCTTAGTTGCACGATTGCAGAGAGTTTTGTAGGTGTGTATAGCAATAAACTTTGACTTGGAAGTAAAAAAATATGCAAATATGAAAGGGTTTCTTGTTGAAAGGTTTTTATCATTGGTTTGTGATATTTGAGACATGCTTTTGGAGCGAGTAATCTCGCATCTTGACCATATAGATATTCATCCAATTCAAGAAAATCACCATTTTGTGCTATGAGATTGTGCGTGTATGCATTTTGGAGATTGACAAAAGGGAGTTTTTTACCAAAGCGTAGCATATGATTTTGCTAGATTCTCTTTAGGGGATTGGCACATGCGCGATGATGGAGTCTAGGATTTTTTGTGAATCTATCCCCATGGCGAGTGCTTCAAAACTAGGCAAGATTCTGTGTGCAAATACAAAAGGTAGCACATGTAGCACATCGCTAGGACTTACATAGTCTTTGTCGTGCAAAAATGCATAGGTTTTTGCCGCAAGGCTTAGATCTAAACTTGCGCGTGGCGAAACCCCTAATCTTAATGCTTGGACATTTTCTATGAGGATATTTTGGCGTGTAGCATTGCTAAGTGCTACTATGTAGGCATATAGGCTTTCATCACAATACATTGCTTGTATCGCTTGTTTGATAGATTCTAATTCGTAGGCATCAAGGATTGGCAGAATCTCTTTGTTATGGTGTTTGTTTTGTAAGATTTGCACCTCACTTGCGCTATCAGGATAGCTTAGAGGAATTGTAAGCATAAATCGATCAAGCTGTGCTTCAGGGAGTGTGTAGACTCCTTCGGATTCTATAGGATTAGAAGTAGCGATAACTATAAAGGGATTTTGGAGTAGATAGGAATCTTCCCCTATAGTTACTTGACGCTCTTGCATAGCTTCTAGGAGGGCGGATTGGACTTTTGCGGGTGCTCTATTAATCTCATCTGCAAGCAAGATGTTGGTAAAGATTGGACCAAAACGCGTTTGCAAGTCATTTTGTTTGGGATTATACACTTGTGCTCCCAAAATATCGCTAGGGAGTAAATCTGGCGTGAATTGGATTCGCTTAAAATTAAGTTGAAGTGATTTGGCAAGGGTTTTGGCAAGAGTAGTTTTGGCAAGTCCTGGGACACTCTCTAAGAGTATATGTCCTTGTGCAAAAACACCTATAAGCACCATATCAATAAGTTTTTCTTGTCCCAATATACAGGCATTAAGCTGCTCTTTTAGCTGAAGAATCTTGTGTGTATATGTCATCAATAAGCCCCTTTTATCGCATCACATCTCGTATTGTAACATATGCTACTTAAATTATAACTTCTTTCAAACGCTCTTTGAGTGCCCTATACTCAAGCACTTCTATATAGTTTTGCAAATAACTTTGAACCCAATAGGGAAATTCTTTGCTACAACCCCAGTTATTAACGCTTTGTGGGGTAATCCCCACCATTTGGGCAAATTCTTTTTTGCTAAGGTTTGCGCGCGCTAGTAATGTTTTAAATGTTCGTTTATCCATACGCCCTATGTAGCAAAACATATTCCATAAAAAACTTAAAAAATACTCTAAAGAGTATAAATTATTATTTATAAATACTCTAAAGAGTATAAAATAAGTAATTTATAATAAAAATAATGTTATATTTTAATCATTAAAATTACCACAGGGAGAGGTTTTTATGGAATCCAAAAATACAAACGCATTAGATATGATGTCCAATCTTAAAATTAACACACAAGCACTTTTGCAGTTAGAAAAACAAGATATTGCGAAGCTAAAAAATATTGTTTTGGAATTAAAAAATAAACATTTACAAATCTTGGCTCAAACATATGAATTTCGCCAACAGCACGAATTGGAATCTAAATCTTATAATAATTAATAAAGAAACTTTATATATATACTATAAACTTTTTTTAGTATAAAACTATAAGAGTTAGGATATTTTTACTTTTTTTGGATACAATGCCACCGAAATTTTTTTAAGGAGTATTGTATGGCTACAAAACATTCTTTTCAAACTGAGATTACACAGCTTTTAGATTTGATGATACATTCTTTGTATTCTAATAAAGAGATCTTTTTGCGTGAGTTGGTAAGTAATGCCTCTGATGCGCTTGATAAGCTTTCTTATCTCACACTCACTGATGAAACATTTAAAAATCTTGCATTTAATCCGCGTATTGATATATCTTTTGATGAGAAAAAAGGTACGATTACAATCCAAGATAATGGTATTGGTATGAATGAATCTGATCTCAAAGAACATCTTGGGGTGATTGCAAAATCTGGCACCAAGAGTTTTCTCTCCCAACTCTCTGGTGATAAGAAAAAAGATTCTGCCTTGATAGGTCAATTTGGTGTAGGGTTTTATTCGGCATTTATGGTAGCAGATCGTGTAGTGGTGCAGAGCAAAAAAGCAGGAGAAGATAGGGCATATGCGTGGGTAAGTGAAGGTAAAGGTGAATATGAGATAGGCGAATGTGTGCAAGAAAATTTTGGCACACAAATCACTTTATATCTCAAAAAAGAAGAGAAACATTTTGCTTCTAGGTGGGAGATTCAAAATATTATCAATAAATATTCTGAACACATTGCTTTTCCGATTCATTTGCATTACACAGACATCGTGAGCGAAGGAGAGGGCGAAGAGAAAAAGGAAAAAAAAGAGCAAAAACAAGAACAAATTAACTCTGCAAAAGCCCTATGGACATTGCCAAAATCTGAATTAAAAGAACAAGATTATAAAGATTTTTATAAATCTTTTGCACACGATAATACAGATCCGTTGCGTTGGATTCATACCAAAGTAGAGGGCAATCTTGAATACACAACATTGTTTTATTTCCCAAAAACTGCACCTTTTGACCTCTATCGCGTGGATTATCAAAGTGGTGTGAAACTTTATGTTAAGCGCGTATTTATCACAGATGATGACAAAGAACTTTTGCCTCCATATTTGCGATTTGTGCGAGGGGTGATCGATAGTAGCGATTTACCACTAAATGTTAGCCGTGAGATTTTGCAACAAAACAAGATTCTTGCAAATATTAAATCTGCCTCTACCAAAAAGATTCTTTCTGAAATTATTTCGATGACAAAAGATGAGAATCTGTATAAAGAGTTTTATGTGCAATTTGGCAAAGTGCTAAAAGAAGGGTTGTATAATGATTATGAAAACAAAGAAAAGTTACTTGAGCTTTTGCGTTGTGATAGCCAAAATCGCGAATTTATTTCACTCAAAGCATACAAAGAATCTATGCCAAAAGAACAAAAAAGCATTTATTATGTTTTGGGCGAGCACAAAGAGATTCTAAAAAATTCACCACTTTTGGAAAAATTCAATAACAAAGGCTTTGAAGTTTTGCTTTTGAGTGATGAGATTGATGGTATGGTAATACCTATGATTGGAGAATATGACAAGACACCTCTTAAAAATATCAACGCAAAAGATGTCCTTAGCGAGATTGGTGATGAGGGCGTGAGTGATGAAGTGAAAAAAGAATTTGAATCTATCCTCAAAGGTTTTAAAGAGGCTTTGGGTGAAAAGATTGGTGAAGTAAGTCTTACAAACCTTATGCAACAAGCCCCTATAAGTCTTATCAAACAAGATGATAATCCTATGTTGGCACAACTTTTCGCACAAATGGGGCAACAAGCTCCTCAAAATAAGCCAAATGTTGAGATTAATGTCAATCACGAGATTTTTCAAAAACTCAAGGCTTCAAATGATGAGAGTAAAATCGCTAAGGTTGCTAACCTACTCTTTGGTAGTGCACTCATTGCTGAAGGAGGTAGCCTCGATCAAGGAAGTGAGTTTAGCAAACAACTCAATACACTTATGCTGGAGTGGTTAGACCAATAATAGCATAGTGTTTGTGCGAATCTAGGGCTATTTCATATGATGTGCCATTTTGTAAATCTATGAGATAGCACTGATCACTTCCTTCACGATCTATTCGCTCAGGCGGGTAATTTTTAAGACGCTCTAAGACTTCTTGTAAATTTACACATAATGCCGAAAATCCAAACATCATAAGCTTATATTGCATAGCTTCTCCCTTAGGTGATTGTGTGGCATTATGGATTGTTTTGTACAATGTCAAGATAATGAGCATAAGGGAATTAATAGGAATTTGTTACAATTGCTAGAATTTATTATACAAGGAATGCCGTGCGCCTCAATCAATACATTGCTCATAATTCAAAATTTTCACGTCGTGAGGCTGATAAGCTTATAGAATCTGGACGCGTGAAGCTCAATCACACACGAGCTACATTACAAAGTGTGTTTGGGCAACACGATAAGGTATTTATTGATGGTAAGCGTTTGTATCCAAATCAAAAATACACCGCCATTATTTATCACAAGCCCAAAGGTGAATTGGTAAGCAAAAGTGATGATAGGGGGCGAAAAGTTATTTATGATAGTCTAGATTCAAAGTTTAGGGGGTTTAGCTATGTTGGGCGATTAGATTATGCGAGTGAAGGCTTACTTATCTTAAGTGATAATAAGCAAGTTGTGCATAGCCTTAGTATGGCTCCTCTTGCACGCACTTATAATCTTAAACTCTCTGCCCCACTTACGCCAAAGCTTTTGGATTGCGTGCGTACAATGCTTGAAGAAGGTAAAAATTTTGAAATCACAAATACTAAAGGCGCACATATGCTTAATACAATTCACTCTCTTACACTTGCACCATTTTTGGATTTTGAAATTTTGCGTGATAGTGCCCTGCCACGCGTGCGTGTAGTTTTGGAGGAAGGGAAAAACCGAGAATTACGACGATTTTTTGCACAATTTGGGTATGAAATTTTAGATTTAAAGCGTGTGAGTTTTGGGTTTTGCAATCTCAATAGACTGCCTTGCGGTAAATGGCGATATTTTACAAAAGATGAATACAAGAAACTCCGCGTATTTTTAGAAAATACACAATAATATTTATGATAAACATATGCACTACACAAAAGTGTAAACTCTCCGCTAAGTAGCAGAGCTTACACAAAGTGTTACACACCTAGATACGCTTTGTATTTATCGATAGGGAGATTGGAGGCATCAGCACTAAAGATACAAAATGCTTCCTTAGGTTCTGTTCCCAAATAGTTAAAGCTATGGTAAATTGGCACAAAAATATCTTTTATTGTAGCTCCATGATGTCCATCATAGCTAGATTCTGCACCACCTGCTGTTGTTACAATCCCAAAAGTTTTACCATTTAGCATTTTTGGGTCATCGCCATATAAAATACCTGTTAAAACTCTATCTTGCCACTCTTTAAGCAAGCTTGGTGTGCTAAACCAAAAAAGCGGAAATTGGAAAATAATGGTATCTGCGTCTTTGAGAAGTGATTTTTGCGCATCTACATCGATTGTGGCGTTAGGACAAGTAAGGGTGAGATTTTCTATCGTGAGATTTGGTAACCCTTGCACAGATTCTAAAAGTGCCTTATTGACTTTGGAATTTTCCCAAAAAGTGTGGGCGAATAATATTAGCGTTTTCATAATGAGCTCCTTGGATATGTGAAATGGAAGTGGCATTATAAAAGTGGTGTGTTAATTTTTTGTTAATAGAGGCTTTAAGCTATAATTATGATGTAAATTACAAACAAAGAGTGTAAATGCGGTATGGTGTTATCTTAATATTATGCGTGGTGTATGCTTTTGGGCTTTCAAAAGATGAAGCAATACAAAAGGCGTTGAAGTTAGAGCTTTATAATCAAAAACAATGGAGAGATTTGCTACATTTTAATGGGCGAGAGAGCGAGATAGATTCACCAGAGTTTTTTTATGCCAAAGATGGTAAAAAAGATCCCAAAGCTGAGCTCATCGCGACCATACAAGCTTTTTATGCACCTATAGATTCTGTGGTGGTGCCAGAGGATTTTGTTAGTCGTGTTTCAAAGGCTAACACTCTTCTTGATGCTGCGGTTACCTCTTTGCCACGCCGATCAGCGAGCAAGGAAGATTATCACGGGATTTGTCGTTTTAGAGCAAGATTTTTTTATTTAGATTCGTTGCTACATTTTGAGGATTTACCAAATCCTGAATGCCAAGATTTTAAAGCAATGTTTGAATATGTGAATCCAAAAAGTGCAACTATTATTTTTCCCTCTGCACATATTAATTCTCCCGCTTCAATGTTTGGCCATACATTTTTGCTTTTAAACTCCGGATTTAATTCCCGCTTACTTTCTTTTGCGATTAACTACCAAGCATCGGCAGATCCCAATGTCGAAAATGGTTTTAGTTTCGCGTTTAAAGGATTACTTGGAATGTATGATGGGCGATTTTCTATCTTACCTTATTATGAAAAAATCAAAGAATATCGTGATTTTGAAAATCGTGATATATGGGAATTTGATTTAAACCTTAGCTATGATGAGGTGGTGCAAATGTATCGTCATATTTGGGAACTTGGCGATGCGTGGTCGTGGTATTATTTTTTTGATGAGAATTGTTCGTATAATATTTTGTGGCTTTTAGAGGTGGCACGTCCAAGCCTTGCATTACGCAAAAAATTTATCTACCAAGTTAATCCCCCTGAAACACTTTTTGTTATGCGTGATGCAGGGCTTATCACAAAGGAAACATATCGTCCTAGTAGGCGTTCTAAACTACTTGCGTATGAAAAGGTAATGAGTTTTGGTGATGTGAGAAAAGCAAAGCAGGTTGCTAAGGGTAAGCTTGCTCCAAGTGCTATCGCAAGTGATTCCACACTTACTTTAGATCAGAAACAATATATCTTAGAATCTAGTATTGAAATGAGTGAGTATTGGTATGCTAAAGACAAACTAGACAAAGAGGAATATACCCAAATTATTCATGATAGTGCATCTGTGCGATCGAAATTGGGCGCAAGTGAGGCAGTAGATATTCCTGTACCTAGTTCACCACTCATGGGGAATCGTGGGTTGCGCGTGAGTCCTATGTATTTTGTCAATACAGATTCTCAAAACCTCACACAACAAGGCTTAGGTTTAGATTTTCGCCTTGCTTATCATGATATTACCGACAATGATAGGGGTTATCTCACAGGTGCGCAAATTGAAGTTTTGAGAATCTTGGGTTTTAGCGGTGTAGATTCGAGGCATAAGGGTTATGCACACATTCATCAAGCAACGATTTTTTCTCTTGCATCGTTTGGTATGATGAGTAAGTTTTTTACGCCATTATCTTATCGCTTAGAGACTGGATTTTCTCGTCAATTTTTAGACAATAGCTTGCGGTATTACCTTGCGTTTGGTGGTGGTTTTTCCACTCGCATAGGAGATTATAGTTATGTCTATTATCTTTTAGAGCCCACATTATATTTTAATGTTTCTAATACTGCAGATTTTTTATTGGCTAATGCCTTTGGTATAGTGCTGGGCAATGATGGAGTGCTAAAACTTGCCCTTGAATACAAACTAAAGGGCTATGATATACATACTTTTGGGCATTATGTAAGCGCTACAGCCTCTATAAACCTCAAAGCAAACCTTGGGCTTTTTTTGACATTAGAATCTACTATGCTTCCACAGCCATACATTTCTCGCTATGGAATCCAAAGTGGCGTGAGAATCTATTTTTAGTTATAGTCTTTTAGTAGCGGATTGGTGTCAATCTCAAAATCAAAATATTCTGATACAAAATCGCTACTGCTTACTTGTTCATAATGATCCCGTGCAGCCTTAAAGTTTTTAATTTCTTGATAAAGTAAGCCTAGAGCAAATTTAGATTCTAAGTTTGTCGCAGACTCTATTTTGGAGATTTGTAGTAATGCCACGGCGTTTTCGTGTCTTCCTGCACCTAGAGCGGCTACTGCTCCCAAAAATCGCGTTTGGGGATCATCTTCTTTGAGATCATCAATAAGTGTGTTGTAATACACAAAGGCTTTTTCAAAATGCCCACTATAAATATTAAGTAGTCCCAAAACTTGCAAGATTCCGCCATTATCTGCATTAGCGCTAAGAAGTTTGCTTTCTAATTCGGGTTCGATAGTTAACAAAGTCCCTGTGATAAATGACACATAAATATACAATTCGCGTGCTAGCGAAGCTCCAAAATAAATATTTCCCATATCCAAGTCTTTTTTATAATAGAGCTCATTAAGCTCTAATGCCACTTCTTTAAGATCGCGTTTATAAAATCGCGCAAGTTCATACATGACATTTGCCACGACACCTTTTGGATATAATTTCTTAAGTGCTTCAAACCCTTCCATAACGAGTTTTGGGTCTTGCTTGGTGATACCATAGGCACTTTTTAGTGCATAATAGATAGGCTTTTTAGAATCTCCTACCCACAAAAAATCTTCAATAGGGACATTATTGAGATAGCGTAAGAATGAAAGTAAAAATGTCTTTTGCTCATCAGATTCAAAGTTAATATCTGAAAAGTCCGTGCTAATAGAGTTTAGGATTCTATCGACATTACGATATGTGAGTCTTCCTGATATGACTGCAAATAAGCCTGAAAGCACATCATTGGTGTCTAAATGATAGGCACGCAAAAAATGCGTATAGGCATTATCATAATCTCCCATTTGGGCATATATCACTCCCATATTGTAATGCAAAATTGCGTGATTTGGGTAGATTGTAAGAGCTTGAATCATATAATCTCTAGCTTTTCGTATGTTGTTTTGATATGCTTCTCTAAGTACTAGAGTGATATTTTGATTAACTTTAGCGATCCCGATACCTTCATCTAATGCGCTTTGTGCAAGTTCTATGTTATTTATTTTTGCTTGTATGCCACCTTCTTGAATCACTTCAAGGCTTTGTTTGGCATTAAAGATTTTAAGGGGTGCATAATAATACAAAATTTTGTATCCCAAAATTTGTTCATGTTCAAACCTACGATTCCAAAAATTCTCTTGTGCTTTATTGATGTCAAAAAGTTCATCTTTGAGTTTAACGTGTATAGGATAGATGCTAAGATCTGGATTTTTTTCATCTTGACGCATCATACGATTGAGAATACTAACACTTTCTTTGAAGTTACCTAGTTTTAATTCAATGAGTTGGAGGGACATAAGCGCATATGGATCTTTGGCAAATGTGCTTAGATACTCATAGAGATATTGTCGTGCTTGTTTGTATTCACCCAAACGTGCATGGAGTTGCGCAATAGCAAGATTATCCTGTTTAGTGGGTGTTTTTTTGAGTGCTGCAAGGGCATTATAATCATCATTAAATAGTAAGAAAACACGCGCAGCGAGTTTATTGTTGTGTGTTTGATAGCTTTGGGAATTTGGGTTTAATAACGAAGAGAGAGATTCAAAATAAAAACCCTTATA
>NZ_FZPO01000016.1 GCF_900198655.1 Helicobacter equorum
ATATCATATTCTATACCAAGCTCTCTTAGTGCTTTCCAAGCACCAATTTGATAAGCTCCCTTGGATCCGCCACCACCCAATACAATAGCACGCTTCATATACAAATATTCTCCTATGTCTTTGCTATACATTCCCACTCATTCCCTAAGATTCTAGCACAAGCAATACAAAGATTTTCTTATAGTAATATTTACTTACAATAATATTTTTTGCTATAATCCGCAGTTTTATACTAGAATCTAACACCAACCCCCCTCAAAATTAATTGCAAAATGATGAGATCGTATGGAGGATGTCAATGAAGTATTACAGATATATAGGTTTTTTTGGACTTTTGTTGTTAATGATAGGTTGTGGCTCACAAGAACAGCAACAAAAAAAAGGTGCTCTCCCTGTCAATACCCAAATAATCATAAGCCAAGATCTTGATTTGAATTTTGAATATCCTGCACGACTAAAAAGTGTGCAAAGCGTGGATATTTATGCGCGTATTGAGGGAATCTTGCTAACACAAAACTTTACTGAAGGTGATATTGTCCAAGCTGGACAAACACTCTTTACTATAGAATCTACGCGCTATAAAGCTAGAGTCAATATGGCAAAAGCTCAATATAACACTGCATTGGCAAATCTCACGAAAGCAAACAAAGATTGGACACGAACAGAAAGACTTTATAAACAAGGTGCTCTTACAGTCGATCAATATGATAATGCTATGTATAACTACCAATCCGCACAAGCCAATGTTGAGAGTGCAAAGGCGTCCCTTGATGATGCACTTGTAGATTTGAAATATACTACAATTACCGCGGACATCACCGGTAGAATAGGTATGAGACGCTATGATGTTGGGAATCTTGTGGGAAGAAGTGGCAGTGGAGGTGATACATATCTCACTACACTCACACAACTTAGCCCTATTTATGCAGAATTTTCTATCCCTAGCACGGATTTTTATTATATGCGTGGCTTAGATAAAGACAATGTGATTGTGGAATTTATCTTAGGCAATGATACAGTCTATGATAACCGAGGCAAACTTGACTTTCTTGATAGCGTGTTAGATTCTCAAACAGCCTCTATAAAAGCAAGAGCAATCGTCAATAACGAATCATATGTTTTGCTACCTAATGAAATTGTGCGTGTGAATCTCAAAGGATTTAAAGCGCAAAAAAGCATAGCCATTCCACAAAAAGCACTTTTGCAAGATTCACAAGGAAGCTATGTCTATGTAGCCAAAAATAATCAAGCACAAATCACACGCCTTACACTTGGTAAAATGCTCAAAAATGGACAAGTTATTGTCCTAAGTGGTTTGCAAGATGGCGATATGCTCATTACCAACAATCTTACAAAATTACGACAAGGTAGCGAGATTAGCCCCCAACAAAATGCACCACAAAGCGCCAACTAGGAGGCTTTAATGTTTTCTAAGTTTTTTATTAATCGCCCTGTATTTGCTATAGTAACTTCTATCATTATTACGCTTGTGGGAGTTTTAGCAATTTTTAGCCTTCCTGCAGAAGAATATCCACAAGTAACGCCCGTGGAAGTGGTGGTTTCTGCCAACTATACTGGTGCTAGTGCGGAAGTTATTTCAAACACTGTCGCGAGTGTGCTAGAAAATAGCATTAATGGTGTAGAAGGTATGCTCTATATGAAGTCTTCATCTTCATCAAGCGGTAGGCTTTCTATCACTGTGTATTTTTCTAATGATACCAATCCTGATATGGCAACAGTCAATGTCAATAATAGAGTGCAAGCGGTTTTAAGCCAACTTCCTCAAGAAGTCCAACGCTTAGGAGTAACGGTTAGAAAGCGTAGCTCTACAATACTCACCGTGTATACGCTTTTCTCTGATAATCCTGCACACGATGATTTATTTATCTCTAACTATGCAAGCATTAACATCATTGATGAATTAAAAAGGGTACCGGGTGTAGGTGATGCCTCAACTTTTAGATCCCAAAATTATTCGATGAGAATCTGGCTAGATCTTAATAAACTCTCTCAAAACAACCTCACTCCTTCAGAAGTCGCGAATGTGGTTCAAGAACAAAATGCGCAATTTGCCGTAGGACAATTTGGACAAGAACCAATGCGTCAAGACATTGTCTTTACCTATTCCATCAATACGCAAGGTAGGTTTATAAAACCTCAAGAATTTGGGAATATTATCATACGATCTAATTCCGATGGCTCAAGTCTAAGACTAAAAGATATTGCAACCATTGAGCTTGGATCAGAAAGCTATAATGTAAGAGAGAAATTCAATGGTAAAAGCGCAGTGGGCTTTGGAGTATATTTGCAACCTGGAGCAAATGCTATGGAAGTGGCAAAAAAGGTGGAGGAAAAAATGCAAAAACTCTCACAAACCTTTCCACAAGGCTTACAATATGGCATAGCACACGATACAACAACCTTTGTGAGTATATCGATTAAGGAAGTGATTAAAACATTTATAGAAGCCATTGTGCTTGTTATTATTATTATGTATTTTTTCTTGCAAAATTTCCGCGCGACTATTATCCCAGTCATTGCGATCCCTGTGTCTATCATCGGGGCTTTTGCAGGTATGTATGCATTAGGATTTTCAATCAACCTCCTTACACTTTTTGGACTTGTGCTTGCGATTGGCATTGTTGTGGATGATGCAATTATTGTGATAGAAAATGTCGAGCGTATCTTGCATAGCCACCCTGAAATTTCTGTAAAAGATGCCACTATTGAAGCTATGCACGAAATGCAAAGCCCTGTGATTGCCATTGTGCTTGTGCTTTCTGCGGTGTTTATCCCTGTAGCATTTATCGGTGGATTTGCAGGGGAAATCTTTAAACAATTTGCCATTACAATCGTAGTTTCTGTTGTCATTTCTGGATTTGTAGCCTTAACACTTACTCCTGCATTATGCACACTAATCCTCAAGAAAAAAGAACCTAAACCATTTGCAATAGTAAAAAAATTCAATGTATTTTTTGATTGGCTTACCGAAAAATTTACTTTGAGTGTGAGTAATTTTATCCGCAGAGGATTACTACTACTTGCATTGTTTGCAGTTTTTGTAGGCTTAACTGGCGGACTTTTTTGGAAACTCTCAAGCGGACTTGTCCCACAAGAGGATAAAGGGACACTCATAGCCTTTATGTCATTGCCACCTGCGACTGCCCTAAGTTACACAGACGCTCAAGCCACAAAAATGGCAGAAATTTTACATAATAACCACAATGTACGTTCATTTTTTCTCATAGAGGGATTTGATATGCTTGCAAGTGCACCTAGAACACATGCGGTTACTTCATTTGTTAAACTCAAAGATTGGAGTGAGAGAAAAGGTCAAGGAGAAGATTCTTTTAGTGTCGCTGGAACACTCACAGGTGCATTTAACCAAACACTTGATGCCACAACCTTTGTGATGAATCCACCTGCTATCAATGGTTTAGGACTTGCTGGAGGTTTTGAAATCTATTTACAAGATAGAACTGGTGGTAGTGCCAAAGACTTAGATACATATGCCAAACTCCTTGTAACAGAAGCAAACAAACGCCCCGAGATAAAGGGTGCAAGATCCTTGCTAGATACTAGCATTCCACAATATTTTGTAACACTTGATAGAGAAAAGGCAAAAGCCTTTAATGTCAATGTAAATGATGTATTTACGGTCTTGCAAAGCACATTTGGTAATTATTATGTCAACGATTTCAATCTCTATGGACGCACATATAAAGTCTATGTGCAAGCCCAAAGCCAATTTAGAGAAGCTCCTGAAGATTTTGGTCGCGCCTTTGTGAAATCAACTGATGGGAAGCTTGTGCCTATTAGCTCCCTTGTAGAATTTGAACGCATTGTCAATACCGATATTATTGATAGATTCAATCTTTTCCCAGCAGCCAAGCTTATGGGTGATGCAAATACCGCGGATGGATACTCAAGCGGTGATGCCCTTAGAGCGATTGAAGAAGTCGCAAAAGAAGTTTTACCAGATGGCTACACAATTGCGTATTCGGGTATGTCATATCAAGAAAAAGCCACAAGTGGGGCAGGTATGATAGCCTTTGTGTTGGGATTGGTTTTTGTATTTTTGATACTCGCTGCACAATATGAGCGTTGGCTTATGCCATTTGCAGTGATCTCTGCCGTGCCATTTGCAGTGTTTGGGGCGGCATTAGCCATTTGGTTGCGTGGATTAAATAACGATATTTATTTCCAAATTGGACTTATTACACTTATCGCCCTTGCTGCAAAAAATGCAATTTTGATTGTAGAGTTTGCACAACATAAACGCGAACAAGAAGGTTTAGGCATGATAGAATCTGCCGTGGAAGCTGCAAGACTTAGATTCCGTCCTATCGTGATGACATCTCTAGCATTTAGCATTGGCGTATTGCCTCTAGCTATTAGTAGCGGTGCAGGATCAGCAAGCCGACATGCCATAGGAACAGGCGTCATTGGTGGCATGCTTGTAGCAACATTCATAGGGACATTTTTTATCCCTCTCTTTTGGACATATTTTGCAAGACTTAGTGAATTTATCAAAAGCAAATTACACTAAATCTTGTAATGTTGCATACCACTTTTAAAAATTTTAATATCATCTGTGCCAAAAGCTTGTAAAAGCTTGTTGGCTAAAAATTTCGCATTATCTTCGCTAAGAGAAATTTTAAACATACCATAATCTTGTCTGCCACTCACTTGCTCCATTGAGCTATGAAGCATAGAGCTAGAAGCATATTTAGAACATCTATGATAAAAGAAATCATCAAAGCCATCATCTAAAAGCATATCCACGATAGAATCTTTGAGATTAAACCTAAAATATATCTCAAGCACTATTTCCACATCCATAATCTCTCCTCTATCACAAAACTACACGCCAAACTTACGCACGACAAACCTAAATAGTGGCGGTAACATCACAAGGGTTAAGAATGATGAAGTTACCAACCCTCCAAGCACCACGACAGCAAGTGGTTTTTGGACTTCACTACCCACACCGCTTGAAAGTAACATCGGCACAAGTCCAAGCCCAGCGATACAGGCAGTCATAAGCACAGGTCTTAAGCGTCTTCTAGCACCTATCACGACACATTCCTCTAGTGTCCTTCCTTGTTTAAGAAGCTGCAAGAAATAACCTACCATTACCACGCCATTAAGCACAGCAATACCAAAAAGCGCGATAAATCCAACAGATGCAGGCACGGAAATATACTCTCCAGATACAAAGAGTGAAATAAGCCCTCCTGTGACAGCAAATGGGATATTAAGCAAAATAAGTAGTGCAAGTGGGATAGATTTAAAAGTAAAGAACAAAATAAAGAAAATTGCCAAGATACTAAGTGGAATCACGGTTGAAAGTCGCTTAAGTGCGCGTTGTTGGTTTTCAAACTGCCCACCATAGACAATACTATACCCATCTGGAAGCTGAACTTGTGCGCTAATTTTTTCTTGAGCTTCTTGCACAAATCCTCCCAAGTCTCTATCGCGCACATTAGTGCGAACAACATTATAGCGTTGCGCACCCTCTCTTTGGATTTGCACAGGACCATCAACTTCAACAATCTCTGCAATCGAGCTAATAGGAATTGGTGAGCCATTTTGCGAACTCATCTCTAAGCTTTTTAATTTCGTAATATCTGTGCTAAGCTCGTTGTTTTGTCGGATAATCACAGGGATTCGCGCTGCACCTTGTGGAATATACTCGACCATAATACCCTCTAATGAGCTTTTCATAAACTTTGCAAACTCATCGCTAGGAATCCCTACATTCGCCATTATCGGAGAATACGGCGTGATATGGAGATAATTTACACCTTTATTAAAGGTAGTAAAAGTCTCTTGTGCTCCATCAATGCCCTTCAAAATATCCATAATTTGTTCACTTAATGCATTGAGTTTATCAATCTCTGTCCCAAAGATTTTTATCGCCAAATCTCCGCGCACCCCCGTAAGCATTTCGGAGATTCTCATATCAATAGGCTGCAAAATCGCGAGATTCATTCCTTTCATATCATTGGTTACCTCTCGAATCTGATCGCGAATCTCATCAAGATTTTTAGCCTGCCATTCTTCTTGGGCTTTAAGAGAGATAAAGGCATCGCTTTGGTTTGGACCTGATGGATCTAACCCCACTTCATCAGCTCCTATACGCGTTACCACACTTTTAATATCTGGCACACGCTCTAAAAGTTGCTCTTGAAGAGAAAGCATAATTTCTTTATTTTGCTCCAAAGAAATAGATGGAGGACCCTCAATATTTACCACTATATCACCTTCATTCAATGTAGGCATAAAAGCTGTCCCTATGTAAGGAAAAATCGAGAGAGAAAAGACCAAAAATGCAATGGCACTTAAAAAAACTATCTTAAAGTGATTAAGAGAGAAATTGAGCAATGGATCATATAATTTATGCAAAAACACAATAAGTGCGGTTTCTTTGTGATCTTTTACTTTTAATACATAAGAACTCACCACAGGAATGACGGTCATAGACAATATGAGGCTACCCACAAGGGCAAACACGATTGTTTGGGCAAGTGGCACAAAGAATTTACCCTCTAACCCTTGCAAAGTCAAAAGTGGTACAAAGAAAATGATAATAATCAAAATCCCACTAAAGACTGAAACCGAAATTTCCTTACATGCACGATATACTGTGTGTAGTTTGGGTGAATTTTTGTTTTGGCTAAGACGCTCAAAAGTATTTTCTACCATTACCACCGCAGAATCCACCAAAATACCTATAGCGATGGCTAAGCCACCAAGACTCATAAGATTAGCAGACAATCCATATTCTTTCATCATCACAAAAGCCACAGAGATTGATAATGGCAAGATGACGCTCACTGCCACAGCAGCACGCACATC
>NZ_FZPO01000071.1 GCF_900198655.1 Helicobacter equorum
AATAACAATATATGAACTTTCACTAATAGCTTGCGCCCACTCCCCAAACCTAATCCCCACACCATAAGTCTCCCAAGCATGAACAAACCCTAGCTTAGATTCTAAAAACTTAGGTAGGATTATCACTCCCCCAAACATTCCTTTTAAGAGATTCATCGCTCCTTGTATATTTTCAGCCCTAAAAAATACCCAAGCAATATTGACAAAGTTAAAGGTAAGAATCCAACATAGCACTGTATATAGTTTTGTTTTCATAAAGCCTAGATAGATTCTTGCAAAGCTATAGCGTTGTGTTGTAGAACATAAAACATGGTTATCTTGTTGTGTGCTAACACAAGAGCTTAATTGGTGCATAGTAAGGTTTTTTGCCATAGGAGATGTGTGTGGATTTACAGAGGCACTAGAGGTAGTATGGAATTTAGGGTGTGTAGTGTATTGTGTATCAATACCACAAGCTTCCATATCATTAAAAGCCTTAGTATTACTAAGAAATTGCTTACTCTTAGATTCTAATCCTTCATACCACCATGTATAGATTCTATGCACTACCATAGCCACTCCATGCATACAACCCCATATAATAAACCCCCATCCTGCACCATGCCATATGCCACTAAGAAAGGCTACAATAAAAAGATTTCTTAGGGTGAGAATCTTATTGATTAACACATAATGTAGGGCATTTTTGTATTTTTCATTGCGATTACCACCAAGAGGGATATACACATACTCTTTTAAAAACCTTCCTAAGGTAATATGCCACCTACGCCAAAAGTCTGTGATACTTAAGGCTTTGTATGGAGAGTTAAAGTTACGTGGCAATACAATCCCAAAGAGCAAACCTAATCCTATTGCCATATCACAATACCCACTAAAATCAAAATATAATTCAAAGGTGTAGCTAAGGCTTGTTGCCCAAGATTCAAAGAGATTAAGCATTTGACCTTTTTGCACTGCACTATATCCTGCATTTGCCCATACAGCAAAACTATCAGCAATACATACTTTTTTGAATAACCCAATAGAAAAGATAAATAAGCCTTTGGCTATGGACTCATAAAAAGAAT
>NZ_FZPO01000060.1 GCF_900198655.1 Helicobacter equorum
TCTATCATATCGCCATCTTCTATCAACGCTATCAAGCCCCCTTCAGCCGCTTCAGGACTCACATGCCCGATACACGCCCCACGCGTCGCTCCGCTAAAGCGCCCATCAGTGATTAATGCCACGCTTTCACCTAGCCCCATCCCCATAATCAAACTTGTAGGACTTAGCATCTCTTGCATTCCCGGACCCCCTTTTGGTCCCTCATAGCGGATAACCACGACATTGCCACTTTTTACCTTGCCTCCTGCAATGCCCTTAATCGCCTCATCTTGGGAATTAAAACAAATCGCTTTGCCCTTAAATTCTTTCATAGATTCTGCCACGGCGGCGACTTTTAGCACCGCCCCTTGTTCGCAGAGATTGCCAAAAAGGATTTTTAATCCGCCCACTTGTGAGTAGGCGTTGTCATTGTGGCGGATAATGGTAGAATCTGTGATGTTTGCATTTGCGATTCTCTGCCCCAAAGTCTCCCCGGTGATTGTGAGAGTGTCTAAATGTAAAATAGAATCTGTTTTGTGTATTGTCCCTTTATTGTTGCTAGAATTTGCTACCATAGAATCTAATCCTACAATTGCATTAAACTGCTCTTTATTTGTTCTAAAATATGTGCCTTGTATGGTGTTTCCATACTTATCAAAAAAGCTATAACTTTCTTTATAATATTTTTTTACTTCCAAACTTATATCTTTTATGTTTATGTTTAATTCGTTGATGTATTGTAGGGTGATTGAATCCTCTGTATTACTTATTACCTCAAAAATACCATCAAATTTTTGCTGACCAAAGGCATAGGTTAGAACCCTATCACCTTTTTTCATTTCTTCTGAGCATTTTTCATACTTTCTTATATTTCCATTCTCGTTATGTTTATCCCACTCCCACTTTCCGCTTGTCCTTAATCGTGTTTCTTCGTCATTGTTGTAATAACCTGCAATCCAATAATCCACTGCATTGCCACGCTTAGAAATCTCATTCATCACTGCCGATACTCCCCCTGCTCGGTTTATGTCTTCCATATGCACACTACTTAACGCCGGGGCGATTTTGGCGATATGGGCGACATTTGTAGCGATATTATTGATAGATTCTAGGTTAAAATCCACTTCAGCTTCTTTGGCAATAGCAAGCATATGTAAAATCGTATTTGTGCTACCACCCATTGCCATATCCACGACAAAGGCATTATGCACGGCTTTTGCATTCAAAATGTTACGGAATCTAAACTGCTCACTCTTTTGAGAATCTAGGGCAATCTCTACTATGCGTCTTGCAGCCTTTCGCAATAACTCCTCGCGTTCTTTTGTAAGTGCTAAGATCGTTCCATTACCGGGCAGTGCTACACCCATAGCTTCACAAAGCGTATTCATAGAATTTGCCGTAAACATACCGCTACAGCTCCCACCACCAGGACATGCGTTGCATTCTATTTCGTGCAAGCGTTTTTCATCGATTTTGCCACTTTCATACGCCCCCACCGCTTCAAATGCAGAATTTAGATCTAGCACACTTCCATCACTTAGTTTCCCTGCTTTCATCGGTCCACCGCTTACAAAAATCGTTGGCACATTCACACGCAATGCCCCCATAAGCATACCCGGCACAATTTTATCGCAGTTTGGAATACAAATCATCGCATCTAATGCGTGTGCATTCATCACCGTTTCGATACAATCAGCAATTAGCTCACGACTAGGGAGGGAATACAGCATCCCGCTATGTCCCATAGCGATGCCATCATCTACACCAATAGTATTAAACTCAAAAGGCACGCCACCAGCCTTTCTAATTTCATCTTTGATAATTTCAGCATATTTATTTAGGAAAAAATGTCCAGGAATAATATCAATATAGCTATTTGCCACGCCAATAAAAGGCTTAGAAAAATCCTCATCTTGTAATCCTGTAGCTCTTAATAAGCTCCTGTGAGGAGCACGATTATGTCCTTTTTTTACAATATCGCTTCGCATAGAATCTCCTTGGTAAGTAAATTTGCTCATTATTATATCATTATGTGTGCATAGAGAAAATTTACCTTATTTATATTTGCCTCTGGATAGTCCCAAATTTAAACTAAAGATTCTCTTGTATTTAATATTAGCGTAATGTTTTGTTGTAGAATACCCCCTCAATTTTGAAAAATTATCAACAAATACAATAAATTAGGAATTCAATAAGTATGTTAAAACCTATAGCGCTTTCGTTTGCACTTGTTTCGTTGGGACAAGCGGATACTTTTTTGGACAATCTAAAAAAAGATTGGAGACTTATAAACTATGATGAAAATATTGTACCTAAGGGTGAAGGCGTAGCAATAGGCTTCATTGATTCTGCTTTTAACCTAGATCACCCAAGCTTGGCAAACAAGGGGATAACGGAAGGCTCAAATGAGTTAAGCCTTTATGAGCGGGACGCTTTTTCATCAGCACATGGAACGCATGTAGCAGGAATTGCGGTAGGGAATGATTATTCTAACGATAAAATTCACGGGATTGCTCCAAAAGCTGGATTTTATGGGCTTTCGTATCTAAACACAAAGTATCCATACAGTGGTAATCAGGGCGATATTTATGATTTTTTTAAAAACTCTGGCGTAAAGGTAATAAATAATAGCTGGTCTAACACTTATTATCCATTTGTGAATAAAGAAATAGTGGATGATGCAAATACTTTTGTTGGCGGTTACAAGCAATTAGCTGACGATATTACCGCTACTTTTGTTTTTTCTAAAGTAGCGGAAAGTATAGGATTGCAAGCCACAGTAGAGCTCACTAAAGCAGGAATTTTACAAATTTATAGTTCTGGCAATCAAGGGCAATTATCACCCAGTATAAACTCTAGTCTACCAACATATGATGAAGGCTTAAAAGCATGGATAAGTGTAGGTGCTTTTGACAGCGCACACATAACAAAAAGCGGGGATAACTTTACTTTTAATACGCAGAGGTTTGATACAAAAACGCAAGATTATAGGGGTGGGTTTACAAGTTTTTCAAATGCTTTTTTGGGTTCACAAGCTTATGGAATTCTAGCCCCTGGTTATGATATAGGATCTGCTAATGCATATTACGAGAATGAAATAGCTAGTAAAAGCTGGAAAGGTTCAAATTATCTGTGTTTAGGTTATGAGTTTTGCCCACAATCTGGGACAAGTCAAGCTGCACCTTTTGTAAGTGGGGCAGCGGCATTGGTGGCTGAAAAATATCCATTTGCAGGTGGCAGACTTTTAGCTGATATACTTTTGAGCACGGCGAACTCTAATGTAGAGTTGCCGGAGATAATACTTAAGAGAAGCCCTGTGCAATGGAGTGCCTCAGGCGTACAGATAGATAAACATTATTACTATAATGTTATATATACAAGTGATGTTGATTATTTGGATAAGAAAGATAAGGTTAAGGCAGATTTACAAAGTAAGCTCAACATGACTGCTGACCAAGCAGAAGAAATTCTGACTCATTTGATGTATAATGATGGTGGTAATTTTGCTAAGCATATGACAAAAGAAGAGCTTATCGGTCAAGGAATCTTAGATATTGAAAAGGCTTTAAAGGGTCTTGGAAAGCTTGATGCAAATAGGCTTTTAGATAGCGATGTAAAACAATCATTCAGTGAACCTAACACAAATCAGGCTTTTTATACAATTGATACAAAAGGTCAAAATGGAGAATTTAGTAATGATATTGAGCAGAAAACTTGGGAAAAAGATTGGCATCTTGATACTGCCTTAAACGCGCCAAAGAAACTAGCAGGCATCGATAAAATCGGTTTAGAAAAAACAGGTGATGGCACCTTAACTCTAAGTGGCACAAATACTTACAAAGGTGATACTATCGCAAGTGGTGGAACCTTAAAGCTTACTGGTAGCCTTACTGAAAGCTCAGTGTTTGCGCAAAATGGCGGAACATTTGAGTTAAGTGGTGGAACTATAAAGAAGGATGCTACCGCACTAAATGGCGGTGTTTTTAGTATAACTGGAAGTAATAATAATATAGTAGATGGAACCTTAACTTCAAAGAATGGTGGGATCATATTATTTAATGAAAATTCTACACTAAACGCTGGGGGTGTGGTGAATAATGGAGGGACTTTGCTCTTTAATAAAGGTTCAAACCTAACTGCTACAAAAGGTGTTGATGTTCAAAACTCCGGTCTCCTAAAAGGTCAAGGCACAATCACTGGCAACCTTACAAATAGTGGCATACTCAAAGCAGGATTTTATGATGAAGTAACTGATACTGCAGATAAATTAGGCAACCTTGAAGTAAAGGGGAAATTTACACAAAATACAGATGGAATATTACAAATCGCCTTTACAAAATCAAGTGAAACTTCTAGTGAAGTAAAGAATTCCACTTTAAGTGCAAATAGCTATGACATCAAAGGAAGTCTAGTCTATGTCCCGCTCCACACTACTGCTTCTTTGATTAAGGCAAATGATGAAATACAAATAAACTTAGATACTACTACCAATACCAACAACAATGGGTTAAAAAGCCAATTGGATAAATTTACAAGTGTTACTGCTCAAAGCACAAATTTACTTGTGTTTAATATAGATAACACTGATAAAACAAAGCTTGTTGCGGCTCTAAAAGTTACAGATGGTGCAAATGCTGATATAACAAAAGC
>NZ_FZPO01000003.1 GCF_900198655.1 Helicobacter equorum
TAGGCGTGAAAGAAAGAGGCTATAAGTAAGCGTTTGAGCAAAGCTATCGCAAAAGTTTTGATATTCTAACTCTTTGTATAAAACTTCTCTAAAAGTATTAAAAAGGCTTAGTAAGTATCGATTTTCATCATTTAGGAGTAATTCATCTTTTAAGATTCTAGTCCTTAGGGCTAGAGCATCGGCAAAGTCTTTGGCATTTGCTATGAGTTTTGGATTTTTGGAGAAAAAGAGGGTGAAAAACTCTAAGAGTTCTTGTGTTTTAGCTTGTAAATATGCATTGTCTTTGGTGATAGATTTTAGCTGTGAGTATTCACAAAGCCTAAGCTCTTTTAGAATGATAGGGTTATTTTTATTATCAAGCCCTATGAGGCAAAACCGCAGATAATCTGTGAGTATGAGATTTAAAGAGAGGTCTAAATATTTTTTGATTTGTTGGGTTTGGAGAATCTTATTTAGATCTTCGTTAATGCGTTTATTTTCGATATATCCAAGTGTTAGAGAATCTTTTGTGATGAGAAAATCTGGCGCACCCCTGCCTTCTTTGTCGTTGTTTGGCTCGTGGATAATTTTTATATTTGTATATGCTATTTGTTCTTTGATCTGTATAAAAAGCGTATGCAAAAATGTGCGATACGTGTGCTCTTTGTCTTTTTCTGTAATATTTTGGATTTGTAGTAAGTAATTTTTTAAAATCTCTTGCATTGGTACGCCCTTAAAGAGAGTTACTTTGTAAAATGCTAAATATTCTAGTTTTTCTTAAATTAATGATGTGTATCTACATTATATCTTCATCATTTTCTTTAGAGGTATGGTGTCAAGGGGGAGACTTGAACTCCCGACCTCCGGCTTATGAGACCAGCGCTCTAACCAGCTGAGCTACCCTGACATTGCTTGATTGTGAGTAGGTATAAATAAAAAGTGCGTATTGTAAAAAAACTTTGCTTAAAAGGCATTGAAACAACATTTAGCCCAAATAATCGCCTTGCATTATTTGCTCATACGCATTTTTATAACGCTTGATAAAACTTTCAATTTGGCTATTTTGCACACCAAATGCCTTGAGTTGGTGTTGGGTTGTCACGTCTATTTGCGCACTTTCCATATCTTTGCGTCCCTGATACAAATCTGTAAATCTATACAAACCTTGTGCCATAAGCATTTTTTGAGATTCACTTAAGCCTTGCGAGGCAAATACAAAGGCGCGATATTCTTCATCGCTCATAAGCTCTAGGATTTTTAAACCATATGTAATACGATTTGGGTGAAGATTTTCATCGGTATTTTGAGAATTTTGGGCTTGATTTTGGGTTATATCTTGTGTAGCAGTGATAGATTGTAAATCTTTAGAATCTTTGGTGCGTGAAGTGCTTTTGTCCTCTGTCGTGGTCAGTGTTTGATTTTGGTTTGTATCCTCTACTTTTTGATGCTGTGCTGTAGCCTCATTTTGTGTCGCATACGATGATGATAAAAATGGTGTATTGATAGTATTATTAATCTGCAAGTAAAGCTCCTAAAAATAAATAACCACAAGCCCAAAAGCAAAAAATACTCCACAATTTATCATTTACTCTAAACATTCAAGTTTCTACGCCCAACATACCTAATCTAAAATTTTGCTTGTTTTTAGTCCCATTTTGCTACAATTACTAAACCAAACTTTAGGAGATTTGCTATGGCAAGATGTAGCACACAACAAACAAGTAAAACAAAGGAATTAGAACAAATAAAAGCTCTAGATCAAGCATATGTGCTCCCAACTTATGCACGATCAAATATCGCCTTTATCAAAGGGCAAGGCGCAAGAGTGCAAGATACGCAAGGCAAAGATTATATCGATTTTGGCAGTGGTATAGGCGTAAGTTCGCTAGGACACAATCACAAAGCCTTGCAAAAAGCCATCAAAAAAAGTGCAAAAACACTCATTCACACTTCTAATCTCTACTATATCAAACCCCAAGCCAAACTTGCCAAGCGACTTGTCAAATACTATCAAAATGGCAGTGATGAGACTACCAAATGGCGTGTATTTTTTGGGAATTCTGGTGCAGAGGCAAATGAGTGTGCGATAAAAATCGCGCGTAAATTTGGGCAAGAAGATGGGCGTTATAAAATCATCACGCTAGATTCTAGCTTCCATGGGCGCACTATAGCTACACTCAAAGCCACGGGACAAGATAAATTTCACAAACATTTTGCGCCATTTCCTGATGGTTTTGTCCGTGCCAAAGATCTCTCTGATATACCAAACAAAATAGATTCTCAAACTATCGCCGTGCTTTTGGAACTTGTGCAAGGAGAGGGCGGAATCAATGCACTAGATATACAACAAGTCCAACACCTAGCCGAGCTTTTAAAAGAACAAAATATCTTGCTTATGATCGATGAAGTCCAAAGCGGAATCTATCGGAGTGGAGAAATCTTTGCTTCAAAAATCTATGGCATACAACCCGATGTCATCACAATGGCAAAAGGTTTGGCTGGTGGTGTACCAATTGGTGCGTGCATGACAAAGCTTATAGATGTATTTGCACCCGGTGATCATGGAAGCACTTTTGGAGGGAATTTCCTTAGCGCAAATGCGGGCTTATCTGTGTTAAAAACACTAGAAAAAATGCGCAAAAATACAACCCTAGCTACGACAATACAATATTTTCACGCTAAGCTAGATTCTCTTGTCAAATCCTATCCTAAGCTTTTTATCAAACGCGTAGGTTTGGGGCTTATGTGTGGCTTGCAAACGCACAATGCAGAAATCCTCACACAATGCCTTGATGCATGTCTCAAGCATCGTGTGCTTGTATTGCGATCAGGATGGAATGTCTTGCGCTTTTTACCTCCATTAACAATCACGCAAAAAGAGATTAGTGAGGGTTTTGTACGATTTACTTGTGCGATGAAAGAACTTAGTGCTGATGAGAAATCAAGAATCTAAAATGAGCAAACTCTCTAAGGCTCTCCAATCTCTAAATCCATCACAACGCCAAGCAATAGA
This sequence comes from Helicobacter equorum, assembly GCF_900198655.1. Taxonomy (GTDB): domain Bacteria; phylum Campylobacterota; class Campylobacteria; order Campylobacterales; family Helicobacteraceae; genus Helicobacter_F; species Helicobacter_F equorum. The sequence continues at coordinate 2,993 of NZ_FZPO01000003.1, forward strand.
ACATACTGAGGGTGCGTTGCTTATCCTTGCTGGTGCGGGAAGTGGCAAAACAAAAACGCTTACTACACGCCTTGCCTATCTTATAGAGGGCTTAGGGATTTTGGCACAAAACACGCTTACCCTTACTTTTACCAACAAAGCAGCCACACAAATGCGTGATCGTGCTATGATGCTTTTAGAATCTAGCACCCAAATACCACCGCTTCTTTGCACATTTCATAAGTTTGGCTTACTTTTTTTACGCTTTCACATACATCATTTGGGACGCAACGCAAACTTCACGCTTTTAGATTCTGATGATTGTAAACGCATCATAAAAAAACTCTCTCCCAACATCGCTCCACAAAGAGTTTTGGGTTATATTAGTAGTTGCAAAAATGCCTCATTAAGCCCAGAATCTGCTACCGCCTACGCACATACTCCAGAATATAAAACTATGCATCGCATATATGTCGAATATGAAGAGTTTTTGCGCACAAACAATATGCTAGATTTTGATGATTTACTCTATCTCACATGCGAGATTCTCGCTACAAATAGAGATTTATGTCTACAGACAAGCAAACATTATCAATACATTATGGTTGATGAGTATCAAGACACAAATGAGATTCAATATAAACTCCTCTCCTACCTCACAAGTGCACACACTAATCTTTGTGTAGTTGGCGATGATGATCAAAGTATTTATGGTTGGCGTGGAGCGGATATCAATAATATTTTAAATTTTCAACGACAATTTCACAACGCCACACTTATCAAACTCGAACAAAACTACCGCTCTACACCCCAAATCTTGCAAGTAGCCAACGCACTCATCGCGCACAATACACATCGTTTAGGCAAAAAACTCCAAAGTATGCAAGAAAATGGACAAGAAGTAGAAACTTTGCACTCTCAAGATGAGGCACATGAGGGGCACACCATAGCAACGCTTATTGCCCAAGCCCTACAAAAAGGCGAAGATGCAAGTAATTTTGCGGTGCTTTTTCGGCTTAATGCACTCTCGCGTAGTATAGAAGAATCCTTCAATAAAGCAAGAATACCTTATAAAATCATTGGCGCTATGCGTTTTTATGAACGCACAGAAGTCAAAGATTTACTAAGTTATCTACGCTTTGTGCATAATTTTGATGATGATTATTCGCTATTGCGTATCATTAATAAGCCTCGTCGTGGCATTGGCAAAAAAACTCAAGAAACTCTAGAATCTATCGCACGATCCAAAAAAATGAGTGTTGCAAAAACATTTTTCACATACAAAAATGAGTGCTTACAAGCTATTGGAGCAAAAAACACCAAAACACTTGAAGAATTTTTTGCCAAACTCACAAATCTACAGACACTTTTAGATTCTGATAAGCTTGCCTTTATTGAATCTTTGCAAGAGTGGCTAGACTTTAGCAATGAATTTAGTGCTTTAGAATCTGTAGATAGGATCGCAAACATTGAGGAATTTTATGGACTTTTGCGTGATTTTGTCGTACATAGTCCAGATGAAAGCTTACAAGATTTTTTAAATACTATTGCGCTTAGCTCAAGTAGCGATGAGCAAGTCGGAGATTGCGTGAGTTGTATGAGCATACATAGCGCCAAAGGCTTAGAGTTTGATGTTGTCTTTGTGATAGGACTTGAAGAGGAGATTTTTCCTATCTCTAGTGGCGAAGAATTACAAGAAGAACGACGATTGGGATATGTCGCTTTTACAAGAGCAAAACGCAAGCTTTATCTGTGCAGTGTAGAAAGTAGATTTGTGCATGGTAAGCGTCGATTTTTGCGCCCATCTAGGTTTTTGGCAGAATCTGGAGTGCGTGAATCTAGCACCCTCAAAACGCATTCTTTAGGAGACACCCAAAACAAAGACGAAGTAATCAGTGTCAATGATATGGTAATACACAAAGTTTTTGGCACAGGGCGTGTGTGTGAAGTGCGAAATAATAGCGGACAAATAGCGTTAAAAATCAATTTTGGAGGCAATGAGCGTGTGATACTTGAGAGTTTCGTGCAAAAAATCTAACAAGCTTCATTTAATCTAGCTTTGAGCTAAATTTGCTACAATAAAGCAAGGATTTTGACACTAAGGGATATACAATGGAAAAGAAAAGAGGCAGTAAGTTAGGATTATATCTTGTGCTTGTAGCAGTGCTGTTACTCATCATACTTGGTGCGATTTATTATATCTTGCTTGGATCGCAAAATAATATCTTAGAACGCAAGGAATTAGGGCTTTCTATAGAGCGATCCCAAGATGATGCTAAAGATGCACACATTAAGCGCCTAGAAGCCGAAGCAAAAGCACTAAGGAGCGAAAAAGATAGCGTATCTCTAACGCTCAATTATATGATAAAACCTCAAGAAACACTTGTAAGTGAATGTAGTGTTTTGCCCGTGGGCAAATGGAGTCTTAATCAAAAATGCCAACAAACACTTGCAGAGAATTTAAAACGCACATTAGAGGATAAAAGAGTTGTGGCTATCGAAGTGAGTGGAGTTGTGGATACGCGACCTTATGGCGGTTCTAGTCCAGAACTCAAACAAGAGGGTTTAGCAAGCTTCCGCGCAAAAGAAGCTATACTTTTTGTGCAAAAAAATGCGCCAAATATTGCCGTATTTGAGGGTCTTTCCCAACAAATACCAAACAAACGCGGATTTATTGTTAAAGCCTATTATGTGGTGAAAAACTAGGTTATATGCTAGAAATTACCAAAGTCGCTAAAGTCGGCGTGGTTTTGCGCCCATCAAGTCCAGATTTACGAGAAGTCTTTGAAAGTATAAATACAATCTTTCAAACTCACAATATAGAACTAAGACTAGATTCTATTAGTGCAGCGATGATAGGACTTAGGGGGGTAGATTTTAGCACCTTGGTAGAATGGAGTGATATTTTATTATCTATTGGAGGCGATGGGACGCTTATTGCGATGATTCGGCGAAGTTATGGTAAAAATATCGCTTGCATGGGTATAAATACCGGTAGGTTGGGTTTTTTGACAGCCATTATGCCATATCAGCTAGAATCATTTCTCCCACATCTACAAAATGCCACATATGATTTACAAACACATATGATGCTAGAATGCAGTATCTTACGCGATGACAAACCTTATTGCACACTCTTTGCACTCAATGAATTTTTGATTTCTAAACAAACGCTATCGGGACTTATTGATATTGAAGCAAAAATCAATGGATGGAGCTTTAATACATATTTTTGTGATTCGCTTATCGTAGGAACTCCCACAGGATCAACAGCCTATAATATCTCTGTGGGTGGATCAGTGGTATATCCACACTGCAAAAATATCTTACTCACGCCTGTAGCTCCTCATTCTTTGACACAACGCCCACTTATTGTAGATAGCGGTGTGAAGCTAGAATTTAGTGTGCGTGAAAAAGCATTGCTTATCATTGATGGGCAAGAAAGTATTGATATTTTGCCAAAAGATACGATTCTTATACATCAAGCACCCAAAGATGCCTACCTCATCTATCCAAAAGATCGCAATTATTTTGAAATTTTGCGTGAAAAATTTAAGTGGGGTGAGCTATGATTATGCGGATTTTAATCAACAACTCTCCGGCTTTCAAACTCCTAGAACTTCGACTTTTTAAGGGCTTTAATGTCTTTAGCGGAAGTAGTGGGAGTGGAAAATCAGTCTTTATGGAATCTCTACTTGCGATCTTTGGGATTAAAGATTCTAATGCAGATCTTATTGAAGCTAATATCACTATTGATTGGATGCAAGTTCCTCAAGAAGTCAAAGAACTATTAGAAGATGGGGATGATGAGATTGTATTAAGCATTTTGCGTAAAGAAAAAGTGCGTTATTTCCTCAATCATCAATCTAGCTCCAAAAAACGCCTAAACGAGCTTGTATCTGGATTTGGTAAGCATATCAGCGCCAAAGGCGATGAGGATCTAAAGCCTGCAAATATTTTGCGCATTTTAGATGCTTTTATTGCAAGCAAAAATCCTAACCACGCCAAGAATCTAGAAATCTGCAAACAAAAATTTGCCAAACTCCAAGAAGTCCAAAAAAGCCTTAGCGAAATTACTGCGCAAGAAAATCAGATTCAAGCACTCAAAGAAATAGCAGAATTTGAAATTAAGAAAATAGAATCTATCGATCCAAAAAAAGGTGAATATGAGGAGCTTTTGGCGCTTAAAAAAACACTTTCACGACAAGAAAAAATCGCTCAAGAAATCCAAAATATCCGCACAGCTTTAGAGAATCTACATTGCGTAGATACATTTTTGGGACTTGTTGATGAACAATGTCCGGCGTTTTTTGATGGGCTAAATGAACTTGAAGCACTTTTAGAATCTAAAGAGCAGCAACTCCACTCACTTGAGGATATTAACCCCGAATCCCTGCTTAATCGCATAAGTGATTTATCAGAGCTTTTGCGCAAATATGGCAACATAGAGGAAGCCTTGGCACACCTTGCCATACAAAAACAAAAACTTACGCAATATGAAAATATGGCATTTGACAAACAAGAATTACAAAAATCTCAAGAACTTTTGGAAAGTGAGATTTATGCCCTCGCACAAGCATTGCACACACAACGCTTAGAATCTAAAGAGGCTTTTGCAAACCAATTGGGTGCGCTTATGCAAGAATTACGTCTCAAAGATTTGCATATAGAGATTGGTACAAAAACACTTGATAGTAGTGGGATTAGTGTGTGTAATCTCACGCTTGGCACAAGCACAATCAACACTCTAAGTGCAGGAGAATATAATCGTGTGCGATTAGGGCTTATGTGCCTTGATGTCTCTATTAGTCCTCGTGCTGGACTTTTGGTGCTTGATGAGATTGATGCCAATCTTAGCGGTGAAGAGAGCGAAGGTGTGGCAAAAATCCTTAAAAAACTTTCGCACTCATATCAAATATTTGCCATTTCGCACCAGCCGCATATGCCCACTTTAGCAGATAATCATTATCTTGTCTATAAAAATGGTGCGTATAGCGATGTCAAATTGCTTGATACGCAAGGACGAATTGAAGAAATTGCACGCATGATCAGTGGATCGCAAGTTACTAAAGAAGCATTAGAGTTTGCCAAAGGTGTATTAGCCAAAAATGGTATCAAAGTATGAATCTAGGATTACTAAAAGGTATTAGCACATATTTTTCGCAGTTTCATAAAATCTATTGGTGTAGAAGAGTAGATGATAATCTCCTTGTGCTAAACCTTGAAGGCAATATCTTTTATATTGACCTCACGCGCTCCAAAAGCACCATTTTTTGCACAACAGAATCTATCCTAAGCACAAAACATTATCAAGCACCATTTGATATTAAACTTGGGCTTTGTCATAACGCATATTTGCACTCATCTCGTGTCGATGGCGATAATAGAATCTTGGCATTGTACTTCACGCCACAAAATGCCTACAAAAAACAAGTTTATATCCTTGAGTTAGAATTTACCGGTAAATACACAAATGCAATTTTACTTGATGAAAAACGCATCGTGATAGAAGCCCTACGTCATATTAGTGAATCTAAGCGTCCTGTGCGTGTTGGAAAACCTTTAGATCTACTGCCACAACCACTTAACTCAAAGCCATATGAAGTCGTTGTAGTCCATAAAGGACTTTTAGAGAATCTTTACAAAGAACGCACACAACATATGCTAGAGAGTGCCAAAACACAACAATTAAAAACTATTCAAACCAAGGAAGCAAATCTCTCACACCTCTTGCAAGAAATGCCATCAATCCATGCGCTCAAAGAACAATCACAACGCTACAATCTCTATGCACATACACTCACTGCGCATTTATATGAGCTTCAACATAAAGCTATACAGGGAGATTCACTCATATTATCAAATAGTGATACCCCAAACCTTAATATACAAATCCCTATCTTGGAGCATACCAAAAGTTTCTCGCACCTAGCCCAGCAGTATTTTACACTTGGCAAAAAATATGCACAAAAAGCACAAAATATCCATTTACGCTTAGAGAATCTCACAGATTCTTTGCAATTCCTCCAAGCCCAAAAAGCCTTAATTGCCAAAGCCAAATCACTTGCAGATGTCAAAATATTTAGTCCCCCAAAAACATACAAAAAACACCAAAAGCACCAAAACTTTGAAATATTTTTTATCGATGGAATAAAAATTGGTGTGGGCAAAAATACCTCACAAAATATCGAACTCCTAAAATATGCTAGTGGTGAGGATATGTGGTTGCATATCTGTGATATTCCTAGCTCACATATGATTATTTTTTGTGGTAAGACACACTTGCGCGATGAAATCATACACAAGGCAGGAGAGATTTTGGTGGGGTTATGCAGTGTTAAAATCGGAAATTTTAGGGTCGATTATACAAAGCGTAAGTTTGTAAAGATTATGCAAGGTGCAAATGTCGTATATGCTAAATACCAAAGCCTAGAATATAAAAAATAAAGGAGGTGATGATGGCAGTAAGTTTCGTTGGTAACATTACCTATATCAATCAAAACTCCCAAACAACTGCAATGCAACATGCCGCCACACAGGCAAGACCAGATATATTACTAGAAGCCAATAAAGGCGAATTTGAACGCAAACTGCAAGAAATTGATCACATCAATCCCACCCAAGCCTCCCCTAGTGTAGATAAAGACGGATCCAATAACGCATCGCAAAATTTTGAGCAAGATTCTCAAGAATCTAAACATAATACGACACACCAAAATGCACAAGAACACAAACAAGAGTATAAAGAATATTATGAAGGATTGCTCAATATTAGCGTATAAATTCTGCGACTTTGCATTATAGCTACACGCTCCAATATTTTTATCCCAAAGAATACATATGTCACGCAACAATTATGTCTATCTTTTGCTAAATATAGCTTCTAGTGGCTTTTGGTCCATTTGTAACAGATTTTTATCTCCCTGCACTCCCCGATATACAAATACTTTTTGACACAACCACTTCGCGTGTCCAACTCTCTATTACTTTTAGGCTCAAGCTTTAGTCTTTGGGCAACTCATCATGGGAGCTTTGAGTGATAAATATGGGTGCAAACCCATACTCCTTTTATCACTCCTCCTCTTTGTGCTTTCTACCATAGCATGCCTGCTCTCGTAGGATATTTACTCTTTCCTTGTTTTTGGACTCATGTAGGGTATCGCTGGAAGTGGTGATATAGTTATTTCTATGGTAGCTGATTTATTTGAAGGTGAGGATTTAGCGAAATTTTTTGCTCTACTTGGTGCAATACAAGGACTTGCTCCTATTGTTGCACCTGTGCTTGGGAGTATAATGCATCGATACACAGACTGGAATCTTTAGTGTGCTTCTTGGTATTGGTATCGTGCTTTGTGCCTCAATGCTCTTTTTTAAAGAATCGCTCCTGCCATAAATCGCATAAAGGGGAGTTTTTTGGAGAGCTTTGTCTTTTGGCATATCCTAAAAAACAAAAAATTTATGCTTTATATGATCTTGCAAAGCTTTGCTATGGGTATTATCTTTATGCCTCAAGATCTTTTATCTTTCAAACACATTTTGGGCTAAGCAGTTTTGGTACTCGCTGTGTTTTGTAGGAGCTGCCTTTAGTATCACATTAGGAGTGAGTGTAACGCCTATATTCAAAAATGAGCGTTGGCGTTATGTATTGGGGTTATTGGGCTTTTTATCTGTGGATTAGGGCTATGTGTGCTTTTACAATGTAATCCTAGCCTCTTTCTTACAGAATTAGTTTGGTATTACGCTTGTATTTTAGGTTTATTTTACCCACTTCTACTACATTAGCTATGGCAATGGAGCGTAGCAATACAGGTAATGCTTCAGCTATCCTTGGCTTTAGCTTTTTCACATTTGGGGGATTTTATCGCCACTCACAGGGATTGGGGATAATATATTTGCTTCTGTTGGTGCAGTCATCGCCCTATGTTGTCTAGGTGCTGGAATCTTTGGCTACATAGCGTTGCGTAAGTCACACTCATGCTAAGATTCTTATTTCTTTTTATGTAAGAAATTCCCAAGTCCTTGCAAAAGTTCAGCACTATCAAGGACAAGATTCTTCAGCTCCACTCGCACACTTGGTTTTTCAAGGTTTTGTGTGAGCCACACATTTGCTTCATTTTTGCCTATACGCAAAGCAAGAAGTGAATCTATGGTTCTAGTTTGCAAATTAATATATGTCTTTTGAGATTGAAGGTGCGTGTTTTGTGAATCTAGTGCAAAATTTGCGTGCAATGTAGCATCATCAAATTTGGTATCAAGTGAAACATTTTGGTATATCTCTTTTGTCATATCTACACCCAAAAAACGTACCACATCATTACTTAAAGCATTGGTGGTCATTTTGCCATCTTTGCCAGAAAGCGTGAGTGTGCCACGCTGTGCCAATGTATGATAAGAAAAATTTCCAAAAAGCTCAGCTTGCACTACAGGTGCGATACCAAAGAGGGCGAGAATTTTTTGACCTGCAATTCCATGTAATTGCGCATTAATTTGTGAATCCCGATAATTCCCTGTAATCATTCCACCCAAACTTTGTGTGAGAAAATCAAAAGTTATGAGCTTATCAAATGTCATATTTCCACTAAAATCTAACCCGCCCCTAAGCGCAATACCACTTGAAAAGGTGAGTTTTGCAATATCTTGGATATGTAGTGTATATGGACTAGAGAAAGTAAAATCTTGGATTTTTAGGGGTTTTGCTTCTAGTTGCAAAGTATCACCTACGAGGCTTAATGCCCCATCGCCATTACTTCCATTAAGATTCATAGAGAAATGTAATGTAAGTGGGGTATGTGGCAATGTTAGGGGCATTATCTTGGTATCTGGGTTTAGCATACCACTAGCTTTTGCCACGATCTTGGTAGTTGGTATTGCGTGTAAATCCATCATAAACAAATCTGCATCTAAACTAGCACTAGCGTATGGCGGAAGATAGAACATCCATAAAAGTTCTTTAAGAGCCATATTTTGCGTGTGTGCCTCAAAACTAAGCGGCAACAAATCTTTCATTATAAGCCTATAGTGCGTGTTTGAGTTGGCAAAATCACTATGTCCTTGTATCTCTAATGCCTCAAGTAATGCACCTGTAATCATACCAGAACCCTGCAAGCTACCGCGTATTGCTCTAGCAAAGATTGGACTAAATGGAGTGAGATTTGAAAATCCAAATCTAAAAGAAGTATCCACTGGCATAGTGCGTAGCGTAGCAAAACTAAGCGTATCAGGAAGAGTAGCAACACCTTGTGCGTGAATATTACCAATAGGCGCAAAAAAATCAAAAGTGTGCGTAATACTCTTATCTTGTGTTTGTGTATCCAAATGCGCACTAAAACTATTATCTTCTAAGACAATACCAAAATCCCTTTGTAATGCCTCTTTGTTAAAAATACCATTGCGCACCACCGCATTTGTCGCTCCCTCAAATGCAGAATCTTTATGGATTAGTTTTGTATCAATACTCAATACGCCATTAATATAAGGCTTATGCCCTAACATTGCCAAAAGCTCTTGAATAGAAGCTTCTTGCATATGCACTTCAAAGCTTTGGAGTTGTTGGTTTCTCAAGTGCATATGCAGTGTGCTAAATGATTTGGCAATATCGCTTTTTGCCGTAATGTTAAAATCATCAAATGTACCACTACTTTGAGCCTCAAACCTAAAAGCACCATGCAATGGTGTATCTACAAGTTCTCCAAAGATACCAATGTCATGCACCAAAGCATTGAGTGTAAGAGTAAATTCTTGTGAGGGAATCCAAAAATGCCCATCCAACACAATATCAATATATGCACCATTTTGCAATGCAAGATGCAAAGCATCAGGTTTAAGAGAAAATTGTGTGACTTCAAGTTTAATAGGTGCTAGAGAATCTATCTTTGCTTGCAAAAGAGGTTTAAGCAACGCATTACCAAATGCGCTAAAAAGTAGTGTATAAGCTATAATGGCACATACCGCTACAACACCAAGAAACCAAAAAATACTTTTTTTAAACACTCTATACCTTAGGCATTTGGAGTGTTCGTTTTGGACTAGCACTAAGGATAAGAGCAACCATACACGCTACCATGAGATACATATACCAAGGTACTCTCGCAGCTTCTCCGCTCGCATAAGAATGCATACCTGTTAGAAAATAATTTACCCCAAAATATGTCATAAGCACACTCAAAAATCCCAATACAGAAGCCACGCTAAAAATAAATGGCATATTTTTCAAGCCAAGCAATCGTATATGCAAGATAATAGCATATACCCCTATACTAATTAACGCCCAAGTTTCCTTTGGATCCCAGCCCCAATAGCGTCCCCAAGATTCATTTGCCCAAATCGCCCCCAAAAAATTACCAATGGTGAGCAAAAATAATCCTAGCATCATACACATCTCATTAATCGCACTTAAAGACAGAATAGAATCATCAATATGTGCGCGCTTACTTGATCGTAACATAAAGAGTATCAATGTAATGCACCCTAGCACAAAACACAAGCCCAAAAAGCCATAACTTGCTGTAATAACAGAAACATGAATATTAAGCCAATAAGACTTTAGCACTGGCACGAGATTCCCAATCTGTGGATTCATATCTCCCAAGTTTGCTACAACAAGGGTAATTCCAGCAAGAAAACTTGCCGCACAAAGTGCAAGTGCGGATTTTCTAAAAAACACCACACCAGCAAGTGCTGCAACCCACGCAATATATAGCATAGATTCATATGCATTACTCCACGGAGCATGACCACTGACATACCAACGCAAACCTAAACCAAGAGCATGCACAACAAAACACAATCCAATGAGAATCCACAATATACGACAAATCCATACATTAAGTGCTTTGGCAGTGATAATGTGTATTAAGACGATAATAAAAACCACCACGCCAATAAGCACATATGGATATGCAAGTTTTTCAAAGATTCTGTATTTGTTGAGAAAAATTTCAGCTTTTACCTTGCTAGATGAGATAACAAGATCAGACCCATGGGATTTTTGATACTCTTGAAGTTTTTGTAAACCCTCAAAACCAAGTTTCCAATCATTATTTTGCACACCCATAACAAAACCATGAGAAAGTATATTAACAATATGCAAAAGCTCCTTAAGCTCTTCGTTGTTACCCTTGCTCGCATGTAGGGCGTCTTGAATATCATACCAAGTTAAGTCCGTGGCTTGAGTGCTTGGAAAAACTCGCAATGTTTGCCCCGAATAGATAAGCCCAAAAAGATATAATTTTTCATTGACTTCAAGCACATCTTTATCAAATGTATCTTGTTCTTTGAGAGATTTTTGGTTGGCCGCTTCGACATAATTTCTTAGAATATAACTTCCATCGGAAGTATATGCATCAACTGCAGCAATATATTTTTGATCTACATCTACACCTAGAATCTCTCGTAATTTAGGGCTTTTTGTTTTGATCATGTTGATATGCCTAAAATACTCCGGATACATCGTAATCCCCAAAAAGATCTGCACATTATTAAGCCCCAAAAATCCATCTTTTCCAGTAATTTTGTGAATATACTCTGCTGCAACGGTATCAACTGGCTTAATACGCCCACCTGAATCTTGGACAAGCAATGTAGAGAATGTATCGCTAAAGCTAGTAGAATGCATTTTTATATTTGTGATGAGTGTTTGGACTTCTTGAGGACTTGGAGGCGAAAAATCTTGCGTAGATTCTGTGGCATAAGATGTTTGTGGTATGAAACTACCCATACCAAGCACAATCAATGTAACAAGGCTTTTGGATCGCACAAAACGCGCAAGAGACATAAAGCGTCCATTTTTATCAAAAAGCAACCACAAACAAACCACAATCAACAGCGCATACCCCACATATGTAGGAATCTTGCCTGGATCGTTATTAACAGACAAAATCGTGCCACTCTCATCTGGGAAATAAGAACTTTGGAAAAATCTATACCCACCATAATCAAGCACATTATTCATAAAAATCACTGCATCTTGTGTGTTTTGGTTGCTTGGATCTTGCACTTGCACAAAGGAAGCATATGATGAAGGTGCATTTGATCCGGGATATCGATCAAGCACAAAATCTTGCAGATAAATACTAAAAGGTAGCGTATATGCCTTGCTCCCCCAAGCAACAAAAAAGACATACTCACCTTGATCTATGCGCGTAAAGCTAGGCATATCTCCCAATGGAGATTGCATAACCTGTGTGCTTGTGTAAGAATCTTGAATAAGGTTTTGTTCTTCCTGCTTATTTTGAGAATCTACAGACTGAAATGACAAACTAAGCTCAAGAGCTTGATAAGGCATACCAAATTCATTTTTACGCTCACCAATATTTTCTAACTTTAGCACCATCTCTTTGCCAAAAAATGAAATATTATATTCTCTTGCTTTTGTTGAATGCAAGGCAATCTCTATACCTTCAATCTTTTGAGTAGATCGTTCAAAGCCCTGTATAAGCACATAAGGTTCGCTAGAAAAAATCACATTAGAACTCGTGTGTTCTTGGATAGGCATACTGCCCTCAAAGCCAAAATATCTTGTAATTCCAGCACCCACAATAATCACAATAAACGAAAAATGTAAGATAAGAGAAGCGTATTTTTTCCGTTGCCAAGCCTTAGAGGCAACAAAGCACCCAATAAGCGAAAGCAAGAGCCATATATGCAATATCTCAAACCACCAAGTCCCATACACACTTGCTTTGGCTGCAGGAGTGCCATTGGCAGATTCTATAAATGTCGCCACACCACAAGCTATAGCATATAAAGCAATCAAAACAAGCACGAGTGGCATGTTTGCAAACAAAAGTCTCAAAATTTTCATCACAATATCCTTTAATGCGTAGAATCTATGATGGCACTAAGATCACTAGAAATATTTTGCACATCACGAGAATCTATGATGCTATAGTTTTGTGCACTCTGCAAAAGAGCCTGAAATTTAGAAGGAGTGAGATACCCTGGATACACAAAAAAGACCTTGCCCGTAGAATCCAAAAAAATCAATGTCGGTGTGGGGCGGATATTATATTCTCTAGCAAGATTTAGTGTATCAATCTTTCTAGAATCTGCATCATCAAACAAAAGATTATGAATCTTAGAATAATCGATATTAATATAATAAGTCGCAAAATTATCCCTAAGGATATTTTGAAGCTCTAAACTTGCCTTAATATCATCTTTTAATTTATCGCAATACACGCAATTATTTTTACCAAAAATAAAAATCATAGGCTTATGATTAGCAGCAAGTGTTTTGGTATCCAAAAACACATCCTCTAATCCTGCATAACTTACCTTATCCATAGATTCTGCTTCTTGAAGTGCTTGAGTATTTGTTTTGTTGCCATCGGAGAGCTCAACCTTTTGATCATCACAGCCCCAAAACACCAAAACACCAAAACATACACTGAAAAATAATTTTATGCCCTGCAATGTATCCCCCTTAAGCTTGTTTGCGTGCATTTTGCGTTGTTGCAATAATAAACCTTGCAAAATCTTCACTTGCATTAAAACAACGCGCTACAATGTATTCACGCACACCTGCATTTTTAGCGATGTGCGCACATTCAATGCTCAATTCATAATCAGTCTCGGAATTATCAATCGTAAAAGCCAATGGAAAAACAAGCACCTTTTGATCTTTTAGCGAAGCAATAACACTTTGTGTCGTAGGACCAACCCACTTAACCGGACCAATCTTAGATTGATAAGAATGTAAGATTTGTTTGAAATGCATTTGCTTAGTATCAAGAATCTCTTTTACTAACGCAATATTTTGCTCACATTCATAAGGATAATGATCCCCCTTTTTGACAAGAGCTTCTGGAATAGCATGTGCAGAAAACACCAAGGTAAATTCACTACAATCCCTATTTCCTAGCGCATTTTGGATAGATGAAACAATCAATTCACAAAACGCATAATCATTAAAATAGCGTTCTACCACGCGAATTTTTGGGCTATATTGTGTTTCACACAAAGCTTGTTTAATATCTACAAGAGAGGATTTTGTCGTAGTTGTGGAATATTGTGGATACATACTAAAAAGCACAAGAGATTCAATGCCTTTTAGGCGTAAGTCCTCTAGCACATCTTTTGCAAATGGCGGCGTATAACGCATACAATATGTATAAAAACATTGCGGATCTAGTGCATTTAAAACATTTGTTAATCCAAGAGTGTGTTTAATAAGTGGCGAACCACCACCGATAGCCTGATAATTTGCTTTTGCGGTGCTAAGACGCTTACTCGTAATAAGATTTGCCACCATATTACGCACAAAAGTATTAGGAATATTTAAGATATGCGGATCACTAAAAAGCCGTCTTAAAAATCCTTCCACTTCAAAAAGCGAATTTGGTCCACCCATGTTAAACAGCACAACGGCTTGTTTATTCATTCATTGCCCTTTGTGAATCTAAGACTAAATTCTTGTTAAAAAAGATTTGTAATAATAGACTTTTAAAGTTAATAGTGCCTCTTCTTATTTTAAGAATATTTTAAGGATTTATACATGCAAGAAGTCTCTCAAAGCTTAGCTCAAACGCCTATGATTATCGAATCATTTAGGCAACTGACTTTTTATCACAGCTTTTTTTCACTTTTTTTGGTTCTTCCTTTTGTGTTGAATCTTTGGAGTTTATTTTTTTACAAAAATCTTGTGCAACTCAACAAGCGTATCTGGTTTATGATGCCTCTCATTTTTTTCCTACTTTCTGTTGCATTATTAAGCGGTTTTAATATTGTAGTTTTTAATCCCCAAAGTTTTGGCATAAGCACAATCGTGATGATTATTTTATGCCTTGTGGTTTTTGGAGGCGAAATCTATCGTATCAAGATTCTAAAAATCGCTAGACGCACAAGCTTAGAAGCAATGGAACGATATATCGTATTTTGTAAAATACTCTACACCATAGACATCATATTATATGCTCTTGTCATTCTTAGTGTAGGAATCTCTTAGATAATGCGCTTTGTTTATCACCCTAACGCCAAAGCACCTACACTAACACTCATTGGAGAATCTTACACACATATTTTTAAAGCTAGACGACATAATAAAAACACGCCTCTTGTGCTTTGCAATCTTTTAGATAATCATCTCTATACCTACCAAATTACCCACCTTGATAGAAACAAAGCTTCCTTAGAGCTCACGCATAGCACATCTTATACGCCAAACACACAACACAAAACACATATTATTTGGGCAATTGTAGATTCAAAAATCGTGGAAAAAACTTTGCCCACACTAAATGAGCTTGGCATAAGCAAACTTACGCTTTTCTTTGCACAATATTCCCAAAAACCCTTTAGCCCAAACCTCCAAAGACTACACAAGATTCTCACGCACTCTTGTGAGCAATGTGCTAGAGGCACACTCCTAGAGCTTGAGCTCTTAAAAGACTTAGATTCTGTGCTATTAGCATACAAAGATTGCGTAGCCTTGGAATTTGGTGGCGAGGTGCTCACACATACAAATCTTATCGCCAATCTCAAAAACAAAAGTATCCTTATTGGTCCTGAAGGTGGCTTTAGCCCTAGTGAGCGTGATAAACTCCCTCATACAATTAGTGTAGCAGGGGATCTTATCTTGCGTAGCGAAAGTGCATGTGTCTTTGTCGCAAGTATGCTAAAGCTCCTTTGACACATACTCTTACTTTATAAGGCTTGTGTTACAATAACATATCACAATACAAAAGGAATGATGATGGAGCATAAACTACACGCAGGTATTATTGGATTAGGACTTATTGGCGGATCTATGGGATTAGCATTGCGAGAATTGCAGATGTTTGCTTGTATAGCAGGTTTTGATAACAATCCTTTACATTCCCAGCAAGCACTTTCTTTAGGGCTTGTAGATGAATGCATAGATCTTGAAGAGCTTATCGCTCAAAGTGATGTCATATTTCTTGCCACGCCAGTAGAGGGTATCATTTCTCTTATGCCACAACTCACACACATAAAACCTAGCGTGACCATTATCGATCTTGGTGGAACTAAAGAGTACATTATTGAGCACATTCCAGATTCTATACGCAAAAATTTTGTTGCCGCACATCCCATGGCAGGCACAGAGTTTTATGGACCAAAAGCCGCATTACCAAATCTCTTTAAAGATAGTATTGTGATTTTAGCAAACCTACAAGATAGTGGAGATTCACAAATCCAAATAGCGCGTGAGATTTTTTTGGGCATTGGTATGAAAATCATCAAAATGGATGCGCACCAGCACGATAAACATATTGCACTCATTAGCCATATGCCACATGTTATTAGTTATGCCCTTGCTAATGCTGTGCTTAAGCAAGAAAATCCTCAAACAATCCTAGCTCTTATAGGCGGAGGATTTAAATCAATGAGTAGGCTCTCTAAAAGTTCGCCAAAAATGTGGAGTGATATTTTTAAACAAAACACACAAAATGTGCTAGATTCTATTACAAGCTTTCAAAATGAGCTCCAAAAAGCCAAAGATATGCTTGAATCTAAAGATTGGGAAGGATTAGAAGCCTTTATGGCACAAGCAAACAAGCTACAAGATTTTATGTAATTTATGCCTTGATATGCCTAAAAATCACAAAGACTAAAAATCATAGCGGAATTCTACACGCCCCTTACCATAATTCACATCGCCAAGGTTACGCCCATAATATGCAGTTGCACTCACTTTCCCGACTTTGTAAGTAATAGATGGTGCAATTTCATGAAATGTGATACCTTTGGCATTATCTTGTTTAAGTTTGTCTTTAAGTGAACCTGCCACAGCATTATCTACAAAGGGATAGTTGTTGTTGCCGGTGATAAAAGAATAATCTAACCCAACCTTCCAAGCTTTGGTAAGCTTATAATCTAGCGCTAAATACCCTACATAAATACTTGTGCCACTTCTGCCACCAGCACCCATAAACCCAAAACTTTCATTTATTGCATCATAACTATTAACCCAAAACTTTCCTGCGACATCAATCCCACCTTTGTTATCAAGCAATGTGCCATAACCATCACCAAAGCTCCCTACAAATCCTAGCTTTGCAGAAACAGGAGCTTGTTTGTTTTTATAACCGACTTGAATATTATACATACCTCGATTTGAAGCCCAAGCATTATTAGTAAACCCAGTGTATACACCAAAAGGTCTCCCTTCTGACTGATCCTGTCCCCATGCCCAATTTGTGCCTGTTTTGTTGCCACCAGGAAGCATAAAATTTACATCCTTAGACATACCAGCAGCAGAAACCTGTCCTAGCACATACACGCCACCAAAATCATATTTAGCATCAACAAATGCAAGATAATCAAGCACTCTATTAGCGTGTCCTAACGCAGCATTAAAGCTAAACTTGCTACCTGCCACATTATCACCCTTTAAAGAGAGTATCACAAGATCATTACCCAAACTCCCTGTAGTCGTAGGAATTTGACTATTTTGACGACTATTACCAAGCGAAGCTCTCCTTGCACTATATACCACATGACTTGTTACCCAACTATCAAAATACTCCGCACCATATGTAATGCCATTATTTGCTATAAAACGCACCTTACCACCATTACCAGCATCTGTATTTTTATCTGCAAAAACATTTACAAGATTTAAGCGTCCGACACTAAATTCTGTCTTGGCATTTTGGGTAGCGATTTCTTTGTTGAGCGAAAATACTCCTATACCAAATCGATCGTTATATTTTCCTCCAGGTATAATCGCCATTGATCCTTGTGTAGCGTAATTTGTATTACTAGTCGTTGTTGGATTGCTTGAACCCATATTAAACATCAAACCGCCAGTAAAACTCCAACCATCTACCTTGCCTGTCGTAAGATCAAGCTTCATTCTTAGTTGTTGCTCTGCACCGCTTTCCCCAGCACCATCAATTGTCGTATAACGTGCTCTTGCAAATCCTTTTGCCTCTATACCATCTAAAAATTGGCTAGTAAGGTTTTTAGATTCACTAGAAGTGGGTGATTTTGTCTCATCTGCCAAAAGTAGTCCTGCTCCAATCAAGCTTGCTACAAATATTTTGTTTTTCATGAATTCCTCCAATTTGTTCGTATTTGTAAATACGAGCGAAATTGTAAAAATACTTGAAAACTTTTTAGAAACAACATATATTTATATACAATAAGCGGATGCAACAATAATTTGTAGAAATATATTATTGAAATAATTTGAAGTATTTTTTACTTAAAATTAGATACAAACCTAAAATACATTGTCTAAGATTAAATATAAGAGGTTATAAGAAGTGTAACCCAAGAGTTATGCAATGTAACATCTTGGATTTTCTTGGAAAGTAGGATAAAAAATATTCACCTATTAATATTGTGTTTGTTTATCAAGATATTCTTCTAAATCTTGTAAATCTTGAGATTCATCAGATTCGCTAAAGTCTGTGTCATCATCAATATCAATGTTATATTCATCGCTAAATATTACTTGATCATTGACTTTAAACGCTTCAGTATTTGGTGTTTGGGTGTATTGGAGTTTGACACCATATTGTTTAGAATCTGGTTGTTTAATAAAATATGTCCCTACATTGTCTATGAAGTCCTCAAAGTTTCCGTCGTCTTTGTAACGCTCCAAAAGTTCTTCAATAGAATATTTACTAGAAACTGCCAAATTGAGTTCTATATTCTCAAGAGAAAACTGCCCATCAGCGACATAAGTAATTTTTTTATCATTGAGTAAAAAACTAGAATCTTTTATGCTAAATTTTGGATTACTTCCAAGAATTGTTTGTCTTCTTTGCTGAAGTTCATGGAAATTAGATAAATAGAATGGACCAACTATAGAAGCCAAAAACCCTATCGTATCTTTATGCATATTTTGAATCTCTAGCTTACTAGAAAAATCCGCGATATCTAACTTAAACTTTTCATACTCGGATTTATTGTCAATGGCAAAACTCTTAAGCGTAAAATCAGCACTTGTCTCATATAAATCATTAGAAGCTTTTGTTTTGTTAGTAAGCCCAAATTTTTCAAATCTTACCTCAACATCATCATCACCAAATTCAAGAGCCTTGAGATGTATAGTGTTTTTTTGAGAAAACAATGTTCCTTTGCCTATAATGCTTATTAGCTCCTCATAAGTAATTGGTGTATCATATTTATCTTCTGCAACAACATCTTTGATCCTCCAGTGAGAATATGTATCGCTATAAGAAGCCTCAGGTAAGCTAAATACTACACCTTTTACTCCATAGTCTGTAGTTATATGTAAAACGAGTGAAAGTCCTTTAATCTCTAAATTGTTTCTTTCGTGTATCATCATATCATTAAGTCGCAATGCCAGACTTCCGCTATCCAATTCAATAACACCAATTTGACCATCTGCAAATCTTTCTTTGATGTCAGAATGTGTCGAAGAAACATAGAATTTTGAAGATGTGAAAGGGATATTAGAAAATACAAGATCAATATCAAATGCAATATTTGATTGTGGGAAACTAACCACCCACTTACCATTTGAATGCAAAAACCCACTCTCATATGGTGAAGTTTCAATACTCAAATCAAGCTCTTCAATACTGCGTAACATATATGAAGCACTCATTCCCTGTGCCTCAAAAATAGGCTTGAGCACAGAAGCTACACTTGCTTTCATATCACTCACGCTCTTTTGAGACAACTCCTCATAATACTTCTTATGAATGCCATTTATATGTACTGCAGACCCTATAAATGCCCCAAGTGCAAGTACTATCACCACGATACCAACAACTTTTTTTGTCATTTGTCATCCTTAGTTTTGTAAAAATTAAGCTTTGATTATACACAAAAATGCGCAATTTAATTAATTAAGACAATTTAGGGTTTCCAAGAATCTCATGCTTTTAAGTATTTTTTCAAACTCTCTATTATATAATTCCACCTTTTGTTACCTAAACCTTTTCTTTATCTTTTCTTGTGGCTTGATAGCTCAGTCGGTAGAGCAGAAGACTGAAAATCTTCGTGTCGGTGGTTCGATTCCGCCTCAAGCCACCATTTTAGATTTCTAATATTCTCACCATATGATTTCTTGTTGGCACTTAACTACAAGCATTAATGACATTACTCGACAACCTATGTATCTATCTGGTGATGTGTTTTTGTGTATGAAATATGTGTTAGATTCTAGAAAAATTGAGTGTTAAATACTAGGCGTGGGAGCCTAGTATTCTATAGAGTTAGATTAAAAATCCCATTTGATACGCACAGCACCGATGACGCTACTTTGTTTATTCCCTTTTTCAAAACTCACTTTTGAATCTGCATCACCTGTAACAGAATAATACGCCACAAGCGGTGCTAGTGCTAGATTCTGACTAACTTTATATGGTAGATTGATAAATGCTGCAAAAGAATTGATGCCACCATCTCTTCTCTCACCATTTGTTTTATATTGGTTGCTACCACCTGTTGTGAGTTGGTAACCTCCACCGATAGCCATACCAAATTGCTTGCTAAAATCATACCCAAACTCTAAATGTGCTCCCACACGTGTAGCATTATAGCCGACGTTCTTATTACCAGCATTTACCCCATTTATATTCCCATGTGTATAAGCACTAGTATTAATGGTAGTGCTTTGTTCACCATATACATCACCATTTTTCCCAGCATTTGCCATAAAGGAAATATAGGCATTACCAAATTTTGGTCTGATACCAAACCATCCGTGATACGCATGCAAATCTGGTCCGCTATAACTAGAATAATATGGACCATATCCACTAACCCTCACATAACTCACGCCCACCTTAAAAAAGAGATTGCCATCTGTATCTTTTGCTGTATAACTTGCAGCAATCCTTGGCATTTGTGTATTAGCACGATATGCTCCATTTTGTGTCCCAGTATTCACACCTGATCCCATATTGTCCTCAAGCAATGCGATAGTAAAACCTCCAAATTTATAGGCCACTTGTATGCGTCTCCAAGCTAGAACCACACCACCAAAACCTATAGATCCGGTATCTGCATTTAGCCAATTTGACGAAAAACCTTCATCTGTTGTAGGTGAATTTTGCTTACCAAACAAGAATTCTCCACTAGAAGTCTTATAGGCACCATAATAAAGACGCCAACCTGGCGCATTGTCATTTTCCTGCCAACCATATTCTACCTGTGCTCTAAAGTCTCCTGTTGAAAAATTGATGCCAAATCGGCTATTGTTCTGTAAACCCATAAGATATCCGGTAAGAGCATTAGGTCTGCTTGTTGCTTCTGTAGCAGAGAGATTATGTCCTACACCTATATAAC
>NZ_FZPO01000018.1 GCF_900198655.1 Helicobacter equorum
TGCAAACTCAAGGATACTTGCACAATCCCTATCACAACCCACAATCACATAGGGATTATGCCTATAGTGCATGAGGATATTATCAACCATATGACACAACATTGAAGTATACCTTTTTTAATAACTCACTAAATGCAAGTGCTATTGATACTTTGATAGTATCGCCATACCCTCCATGAAAATATTTAGTATACATATAGGTATTTGGGCATTTCGCATATAAGGCTTTTAAAAAATCTGAAAATAAAATACCGCCTTTAATAGTTTTTGTCTCTATCGCAAAATACGATCGTGCTAGAGGACTTAGAGATTCTATATCCTGACTTGGTTTTGTGCGCAATGTCCCACAAAACACCACACATAATACAAAACTACGAAAAATATTTCTCATCAATAATGGCTTTTATCTCATCTTTGTGTAGTCGCTCTTGTTCTAAAAGACTATGGGAGAGTTTTTGGAGGAGTGGCTTAGAGTTTATGAGGAATTCTTGCATTTCCTTTTTACACTGCTCCAAAATCTCTGCTACATCGCTAGAATCTGCTATAAGCTTTTTGCCCATACCATAATCCTCACACATTTGTAGTGCTATTTGTTTTGCGTTGGCAATGTCGTCCTTGGCATTGCTAAAGACTTGATGATAAAGCATCTCCACTGCAATACTTCCAGCAAGGTGAATTTTTATTTTATTACTCATTTCTGTCTTGCTTACAAGCTCTTTATCTATCTCCTTAAAACTTTCACTAATAAGAGAAATTTTATCAAAATCAATGTCTAGCCAATACGCGCTAAGGGCTTTGGCACTCTGATATGTCGCCATAATCTGTTTTTCTTCCTCGCTAAAACTTAGTATTTTCTTCTTGCCTAAAAGCACCTTATCTTTGGTATTTAGTATATCCTCTTTTTGGATTATATTGCTTTGTCGCCTAAGTGCGCTAAGCGCTGCCTCATTGACAAGCGATGCTATAGCTGCCCCACTAAATCCCACACACAATCTTGCAACCTCGCTAATACTAAAATCATAATACTTATCGCGCAAATACACCTCAAAAATTTTCTCACGCTCACTTAAATCTGGTAAATCCACATAGATTCTACGATCAAATCTCCCACTACGCAAAAGTGCTTCATCTAATACATCAATTTTATTTGTCGCTCCAATCACAATCACGCCACTAGAATCTTCAAACCCATCCATTTCCGTAAGGAGCTGATTAAGCGTTGCTTCACGCTCATCATTGCGTGTGCCACCCCTTGCTTTGCCCACCGCATCAATCTCATCGATAAAAATAATACTCGGACTCTTTGCCTTTGCGCGTAAAAAAAGCTCTCTCACGCGTTTTGCACCCATTCCGACATAAATTTGTACAAAGCTTGAGCCACTTTGATAAAAAAACGGCACTCCTGCTTCCCCTGCTACCGCTTTAGCAATCATTGTTTTACCCACACCCGGAGGTCCTACAAGCAATACTCCCTTAGGAAGTCGAATGCCTAAATCCTGATATTTTTTAGTATTTTTTAGATAATCAATAATTTCAAGTAATTCTTCTTTGACTTCGGTAATTCCAGCGACATCTTTGAAAGTGATAGCACTTTGTAAATGTGGCTCAAACCTCTCTGCTTGATCAAATGGAAGCGTTATTCCTTGCTGTGTTCGCGCAATAGTGCCACCAAGGTTTTGGGCATTGATATC
Organism: Helicobacter equorum; assembly: GCF_900198655.1. GTDB lineage: Bacteria > Campylobacterota > Campylobacteria > Campylobacterales > Helicobacteraceae > Helicobacter_F > Helicobacter_F equorum. The sequence goes on from NZ_FZPO01000018.1 coordinate 1,692, forward strand.
TAAGCCCTTTGGTTGTGGTTTTGGGGATGAAAAAAGCAAAGAAACTGCCTTAAGCAACACCGCTACACCAAGAAAAATGATAACAAAAAGCCCAATTTCATCTAACCAATTGCTACTCTTTTGCTCTACTACCACAGCAATATGAGGATCTAACTCACTCACATTTATAGAATCTCGTGCTATCTTGTATGTTTGATGATTGGCACTAAAAAAAATCTCATTATCCTTTAGCACAATACTTTGGGGCTTAGATTCTAAAAGCTTTTTGTGAAATTCATAAGGACTTAACAAAATACTATTATCACGCAACAACATAAAAACAATAAGCAATCCAGCGATCCCTAGCGCTATGAGTGAAAAAACAAGACTTTTAGATTTTGGCATGGTTTCCTTCTTTGTGTATTTGGTATTGTGCTATTTCTAGCCATTGCCCACTTTGGATTGGTATAGAACTTTGGATAGTAATTTTATTAAAAAATTCATCTAATCCATGATAAACATCAGACATATGAGAACCTGTAGATTCTACCAAAACATGAATAGGCTTAGCATAAACCTGACGCATATGATAGTTTTTTTCTTGTGTAAGTGCTTTAAGTGTGTGAAGGCGTTTTTTTGCAACATCGCCTTTTGTGGTATTTTTTAGCCTAGCCGAAAGCGTGCCATTACGTGGCGAGTAGATAAATGGATGCAAATGCGTGATAGGGAATTGTGCAAAAGTCTCCAAAGTTTGCTCCCAAACCTCTTCACTCTCCCCAGGGTGCCCGACGATAAAATCTGTGCCAAGAAAAAATCCCTGATTATGTAAGCGCATAAAAAGCTCCAAATCCTTTTGTACCCGATTTTGGCGATTCATAATCTCTAACATCGTATTGTGTGTATGTTGCAGGGCAATATGAAGGTGCTTTTCAAACAATGAATCTTGGATAAGACCCAAAAACTCTTCACTTATTTGACTAGGTTCCAAGCTTCCCACACGCAAACGCTTTAAACCCTGAAGTTTAAATAGAGATTCTATAAGTGTCGCGATACTCTCACCCTCCAAATCTTTTCCATAGCTCCCAACATTTGTCCCTGTAAGGATAAGCTCACTCACGCCAGAATCTAAAAGGGCTTGGGCTTGGGCGAGAATCTTGTCCTTAGGAAAACTCCTAGCTCCACCACGCACAGAGGGGATAATACAATAACTACACGCAAAATCACAACCCTCTTGAATCTTAATAAATGCACGAGTTTTACCCACAAATTCGCTTACAATCGTGCTATCGATATGCAAAGGCTCTTCTTCTGCATAAAAAAATCTCTGCTCTTTTTGTAATAATTCCGTAATCTCTTCCTTGCGACTATGAGGAAAAACTCCAAACGCAAGGTTTTTTTCATAATTTTCCTTACCCTTAGAACCAGCACCACACCCTGTAAAATAAATTTTTTTTCCAGAATCTATAAAGCGATTAATATAACCTTGTACACCAGAATCTGCTCCATTTGTCACGGTGCAAGAATTCACAATAATAATATCTGCTAGATTCTCATCACTCACAATCTCATAGCCTTTGAGATTTGCCATCATCACCTGCGTATCAAAAAGATTGCTTCGACACCCAAAAGTTTTAAAAAATACACGCATCAAATAACTCCAAAATTACCATGATCAAGATCTTTATTATCGGCAAATGGCACATCAGATCCGCTCCGTGGGCGTGTAGGGTTTGTAGGTGAAGTAACATTTGAGAGGGCAGTAGGATCTGGTTTATTGCCTCTACCATCGCCACCTGTTGGGACAACTTTGGTCGTTGGGTAGGCAATATATATGTCATCTTCACGCAAAAAAGCTTCAATAAGCTCACCTGAAATCGTGCTACGCAATGCCATAATCGTATAAGAATTGACATGATACCACAAAGAGATTCTAATCCCATTTGGCTCAAGCATACAAAAGGCGCGTGTCTCAAGATTAATATTGCGGAGTGAAAAGCGATCCTTAAGTCGCTCCATACGCTTACGAGTAAGTTCTGTATAGCCTTTGGAATAGCGCTTACCAATTTCTGTAGCAATGCTAAGAGCCTTTTTGTAGTTACTATCAAATGTAATACTAATATCTATCCCATCCCACACGGTTTGTAATCCGGCGTGTGTGTAGTTTGCCAAAAGTGTCGTAAAAATGTAGTTATTTGGAATAAAAATAATCCTTCCTGCACGCCTATTTTCTGCATATGAAGTAAAGGTAATATCCTCATAAATAGTCATACGCAACACCGAAATATCTAGCACATCTCCTACATATGTCGCACCATCTTTTACAACACGCACCCTATCTCCCACATGCACACTACCACCAAGCACGATGACAAACCATCCAAGCACACTCATAAATAAGTCTTTCATCGCAATAGCCAAACCTGCCGAAGCAAAACCCACAATTGCCACGAGATAACTTACATTCTCCAAATACACAAAAAGCAAGATAATCACAATAAGCGTGATATTAAAAATATTAATGATTTTATTTGCTGTATATACGCGATTGCTATCCAAAATATATTTACGCAATGCCGTTTTTATAAAAAGTCCGATGACAAAAATCGCACCAAAAACCACAAGAATAGAGATCATTTTGACAACTTGCGCTTTGATTTCAGATTCTAAAGAGATGATAATACTCTCTATTTCTTTGCTATACACATCATAAGAGGTTTGCAAAATCTGTTGGGCAGATTCTAGACTTTGCACCATCTGTAATGCCTCAAGAGTTTGATTCTGATATTCCTTGATCTTTTGAGTATTATTTTCATCAACATAATAATCATTAAGAATCTGGGCGATTTCATAACATTGCTTTGCCATATCAAGAATTTCTTGTAAACTTTTGGCATTGCTCTCGATATTGTGCTGACTTTCTTGCAAGGTTTTAATAAAAGAATAGCCACTAATAATAAGAATTGGGTTACTCACATTTGGTATATCTTTGATTTCTGGAAGCTCAAGAAGTTGGGAGTAATTTTTGGCATAAGATTCTAAAATATCGCGCTGTCTTTGGAGTGTTTGCAATGTGTTTTTGTATTGCAAAATCTGTGAAGAAACTCGTGAATTTTTCTCCTCAATAGCCTCTAGACGCTCAAGCTCTTTTTCTGTATATCGTATTTCTTGGAGTAGATTCTCATATGCTTTAATATTGATATACTGTTTATACCATGGGTTATTGCTTTGAGCAATGGCTTTAGTCAATGTGGCGAGTTTAGATTCTAAGCTTGGTGCATCTATAGTCTCTGTGGCTCCTAGCATACTAGCACATAGTAAAAATACACCTACTATTACTCGCCTCATACCCTTCCTTTTATTTGCTATATTGCTCTAAGACTTGCATGACAATTTCTTTGGGAATATCATCACGCATACATACATCACCAATGTGATTAGGTAATATAAATGTGATCTTAGAATCTTTGCTTTTTTTATCTAAAAAAAACTTTTCCCAAAACTCTCTGACATCGGCTATTTTGTAGTAAGTTGGTAAATTATACCGCATCAAAAGATGCTTGATACACTCTACTTCTTCTTGTGTCATCAACCCAAGTTTATAAGCCAAATCATTTGCCATGCACATACCTATTGCCACACATTCTCCGTGCAAATAGCCCGTATAATGCGTAAGATTCTCTATCACATGTCCAAAAGTATGTCCATAATTAAGCGCAGCACGCAATCCTTTTTCTTTTTCATCTTGACTCACAACACGCGCTTTTATCTCAATGCTTTTAGCAATCACATACTCAAGAATCTGCTTATCATCTAGTGCGGTATTTTGCAAGTATGTAAAAAACTCTTTATCAAAGCACACAGCCATTTTGATAATCTCTGCCACACCCGCACTAAATTCCCTAGAATCTAAAGTAGCAAGTAAATCTAGATTTACATACACTGCTTTTGGTTGATGAAATAATCCGATAAGATTCTTGCCAAAGACATTGTTAATGCCTGTTTTACCACCCACACTTGAATCTACTTGTGCTAAAAGTGTCGTAGGTATTTGGATAAACTCCACGCCACGTTGATAGATTCCACTCACAAACCCTACAATATCGCCAACAACACCTCCGCCAAATGCCACAAAAAGTGAATTTCTATCTAGTCTATGTGTAAAGGCACACTCAAGAATATACTCCACGCTTTTAAAATCTTTGTATTCCTCGCCATCTGGTATGATACATACATACACTTCTTTTGCCATAATCTTAGCAATGATTTTAGATAGGTGAAGTCCTGCAACTTTTGGGTTGGACACTATAAGCACTTTGCCATTATGCACAATAGACTCAAGGTTATGTGTCTCATCAATAAATACCGAATACTCTTTTGTGGGGGTATGAATGATAATTTCTCTCATAGCAATCCTTTAATAAGGGATAAAAATTTGCGGGTTTGTATCAAGCCCGAGTGAAAGCTTTTTGGGATCCATTGAGCCCAAAGTCAAAAAGCGCATCGTTGTAAGGTTGCTATCAAAAGGCACAAACTGCAAAAACACATCATGTGAGCGTTGTAAAAACAAAATAGGGTTATAGGAATTTGAATATGTGATTTCTGGTTGGTGCGAAAAAATCTTTGCAAGATTCTCGATGTTGTTTAACAATGTGCGTTGATATTCCGAATCTGGATTAAAATTATAGAATCTTGTAGTAATGTTAAGCTGCTTAGAAACATCAAACATAACTGAAGCGATATTTTCGCCCTTTTGCAATCCCTCATCAACAATCAAAAAGCTTTTTTGCACTTCTTTGAGGCGTTTGTATCCTGTCTTTAATACAGGAGTATTGGTCTTATGTAGTGCTTGGCGGTTTTTGCGTGAGATAAATAATTCATGATTAACCATAATGAGTCCTGGACGCTTTTTGTGATCGCTATCAATTTGTGCGCAAAAATCGGTATTATCATACACAAAGTGTATATGCACCTTTGGAGCTTGATGAGAGCGGACAGATTCTAAGAGGGCAAAATTGCTAGGATTTAGCACAACAATATGAAGCGTGTCAGACTTGATGTGCGTATGTAAAAAAAGCGCATCTTGTATGTCATCTAAAATAGCTTGGACACTTAGACGCGTAGGATCGACATACAAAAAAATATCCTTGCCAAAAGGAGCAGGAAATTGACCAATGTCGCTTTTAGCACTCCGATATACTTCACTAAGCACAACATTATCACCAGCCACAAGCATAACATCATTTGGTTGGAGCACAAGCGTATGTGTAGCAAGAATAAATTCTGCATGGCGGTAAATCCCCACAATACGCCATTTTTTTTGTTGAATAGAGCCAATATGACGATACGCAAAAATACTACCCGGAGGAATAGCAATCTCCATAAGCTCACCTTGCTCTAACCCAAATCCACGCGGTATAAGTGGGACATTAGCAAGTCGTTGTGTAAGACGATTTGCCACAAGATGTTCAGAATCTATAACAACAAGATTTGTATCCACCATATCCTTTAAACGCAAATCCTCACGCAACATCACAACATTATTACTATCTTCTGTAGTGTGTGTGGTGAATTCGTGGTTATTATATAGCACAATACGCACCTTGGCATTAAAGCCTCGGATAAGATCATAAAGGACAAAACGCTCCTTTGGATCCTCAATCACAATAAACACATCTTGAATATCCCTGCTGCATAGAGATTCTAAACGAAACGCTGAAGTATAATCAAAGCAATGTATTTGGATAGAATTTGGGATTTGTTCTGGAAGTATCGTTGTATCTTTACATACAATGGCATAGGCGTTGTTGCTAAAATATTGCGTGATGATTTTTTGGATAAAAATTTTTGCTACAATGCCATCGGCAAAAACAAGGGTTTTTTTCAAAAAATATCCTTCAAATATACAAGGTAAAGTTTGGCATATTATAGAGAGCCAAGACTAAAGAGCCTCTGAAATCAACAATAATTTTATAACTTTATATTCTTAAGGAGAAAATATGCAAGTATGTGTTGATGCAACACATCTCCAGGCTAGAGCTCTAACGCTTAAACTTGCACATGGCGAGATTCAAACACCTATCTTTATGCCCGTGGGCACACAAGGTTGCATTAAAGCACTAGATAGCTATGATGTTAGCACTCATCTGCGCACACCTATAATCCTTGCAAACACATACCATATGTATCTGCGTTGTGGCATAGAAAAACTAAAAGCTTTTGGTGGTATTCACAAGTTTGCAAACTTTTGGGGTAATTATCTTAGTGATAGTGGGGGGTTTCAAGCCTTTAGCTTGGGAAGTAATGTAAAACTCCTAGAAAATGGTGTGGAGTTTAAATCCCATATAGATGGGAGCAAACATATATTTACCCCACAAAAGGTACTAGATATTCAATACGCACTTAATAGCGATATTATGATGGTGCTTGATGATCTTGTAGGACTTCCTGCACCAAAAGAGAGAATTATAGAATCTATCAAGCGCACAAGTCTTTGGGCAAAACAAAGCCTTACATATCACTTGCACCAAAAATCATTAGGCAATGCAACAACAAATCATCTCTTTGCAATCGTGCAAGGAGGCATCGATATGCAATTACGAAAAGAATCTGCCCTTAGTCTTACGGATATGCAGGATTTTGATGGGTATGCCATAGGTGGATTAGCCGTGGGTGAGAGTGCTCAAGAAATGTATCAAACAATAGAATCTACGACCCCATATTTGCCACAAAACAAACCACGATACCTTATGGGTGTGGGAACGCCACAAAATATTCTTGAATCCATAGAGCGCGGAGTGGATATGTTTGATTGTGTGATGCCTACACGTAATGCCCGCAATGCCACGCTATTTACAAACTTTGGCAAGATTCATATCAAAAACACACGCTTTGGGCTAGATTCTGCACCGCTAGATCCGGAATGTAATTGCTACACATGCCAAAACTACTCACGCGCCTATCTTCATCATCTCTATAGAAGTGGGGAAATGAGTTATTATCGCTTAGCCTCTATCCACAATCTCTATTTTTATCTAACTCTCATGCGAGAATCTAGAGAGGCGATTTTGGACAAAAACTTTCATACTTACAAAGCCAAAAAACTAGAAGCCATGCAAAGAGGTTACTAATATCAAAAATGTTTTTGTGCTCGGACACCCACCACGCAGTGTGAAAAAATTTGGGGTTTTGTGATGTGAAAATCGATACTCTTAATCATCGCAAATCGCGTATGCAATTCTTCACACACGCCCTCTATGAGATCTTCTAATAAACCATATGCTCTAGTGTGTATAGTTTCTTGAATACAAGACACCACCGACACATAATCCAAGTAAGCAGTTGTGTATTCATAAAAAATTTTTGCATTCACGCATACTTCTTGCTCATTTGTGCGTTCAGATTCTAAAATACCTACAATACTAAAAAATCGTAGATTCTCAATCTCCAAACAATATTGCACGCTTTAGAGCACCTTGCCTTCTTGACCGCTTAATAAGCGCTTGATATTAGGAATGTGCGTATAAAGAATAAGAAGTCCTATAAGCACTACAGGCGTGTGAGTATGCACTTGCGCAAGGATATTAATTGAATCTGGAATAGGCAACACAAGCGGAATAATAAAAGTCAAAATAATACCACTTAGCACACCAAAGAGTGAAGAGAGTGAAGAGATCTTTAGCACCTTGCCTACAAAGCCCCAAACGACAAGCCCCAAAGCTCCTTCGATAGGTATAAGCAAAATAGTAGATCCAATAGCGGTTGCTACACCCTTACCTCCATAAAAGCCTAAAAATGGACTATAGCAATGCCCCAAAATAGAAAGCAACGCAATAAGCCATTGTATATCAAAACTCAATCCATAAAGCTTGGCGGCAAGCACAACAAACATTCCCTTGCACGCATCAAGGATAATAGTGCTTAAAGCGAGGATTTTGGCACTTTTGGGATTAATATCTTTAATAGCACGATAGACATTTGTAGCACCTATACTTCCAGATCCAATAGTACGTATATCTATGTTGTAAAATACCTTTGTCAAAAAAAGCCCAAAAGGTATGCCGCCCACAAGATAGGCGATAATATAAAACACGACATTGCTATTTGTCAGAATCTCCCCCAATGCTACAAAAAATCCACTCATTAACACTCCTTGATATGATAACTTAGATTCTAAACATTGGCACTATCCAAAAGTCTCACAGCCTGTTGCGAATCTTGCTCAAGTTGTTGTAGGTTTTGGACAATTATGCTAGAGGTTTCTTGCGTAACTTCTTGCGTGAGAACTCCAAGCGCGGCCTTCGCACTTGCCTTGAGTTTAGATTCTATATTGTGAATCTTATCCGTATCTAGCGTTTTAATTTTTTTGATGAGATTTGCATCGTTAAGATATTTAGAAATAGGATTGAGTGTATCAAAATCACATACTTCTTGTTTTTTATTGAAACTCAAATATAGCGAGGATTTATATAAAATGTGATCAAGCTTAGATACACTAAGCAAGAGACCTTGTGAAAGTCTTTCAAAAACATTAAAGAGATCTTGTGTCGTTGCACCAAGTCCTGCAAAAACTTCATTGAAATGCTCCACATTTTTGTGTGCAGAGCTTGCCACTTGTGTAACACGCGAAGAGTTCTCCAAAATAGTATTAACTTCTTGCTGCATTGTTTGCACGACGATAGCAATATCACTTGTAGCTTTGTGTGTTTTTTCAGCAAGTTTTCGTACCTCATCTGCCACCACCGCAAACCCTCTTCCGTGTTCTCCAGCGCGTGCAGCTTCAATAGAAGCATTAAGTGCTAAAAGGTTTGTTTGATCTGCTATATCGCGAATAATGGCAATCACAGAACCTATATCTTGGGATTTTTGTGCAAAACTTTCTATCATATTGTTGTTATCATCAATAATCACGATCAAATCATCGATAGATGAAGTAATTTGTGTCACATCAGATTGGGATTGTTGAGAAACTTCAGCGATAGAAGAAACTTGAGAATCGGCTGTATCCATACGCTCCAAATCCGATCCCAAATCCTTAGAAACCTCGCTTAAATCAGTATTTTGATTTTGCAAACTCATATTCATAAGATCTTTTGCAAGGGCATTTGAAATATTTTCCTTAGCACCTTCCTCAACTTTATCAAGCGCAGAATTTATAATCTCAATACTAGTAGCCAAAGACCCCTTAAGCCCTTGTGCTATAGCTTTGCGATAAAATTTACCTTCTTGTGTGCATTGAACAGCAGTAGCTATCTCACGCATAAATGCTTCAATGCCATCAATCAAAATGTTTATATTATTTGCCAAATTATGCAAATCTACATCACCTTGTATAAACAATACTCTTTCTTCAAATTCTCCTCGCTTGTATTTTTCAGAAACTTTGAGAATCCTCTCAATAAGTTTGGCGCGTAAGCTCATCTTGTATTGTGCTATCCCAAGCACTATAACCAAAAGTGCTATGACAACTAAACTTGGAGAAAAACCTTGCCATACTAGATCTGTTATAAGATCTACCAGTCCAAGAACTATCGCAATCCATAGCAAAATTTTCATCGATACCCTCCTATTTTCCCTTGCGTTTGCAGAGAAACCATAAGTTCATTCCAAGTTTGCTTACGCTCTTTGAGAAACCCGGCAATATAGTTATATGCAGCTTGCACACCTGAAGTAGCCTCAATATCAAAACATTGTTTATAAATCATACTTAGTGTTTCTACACCCGCCTTGCTTGCTCGTCTTCTGACAGAATAGTATCCACAAATCTTTCCACTAGCATCATAGGATGGGGTAATATTAGCAAAGACCCAATAAAGATCATTGGTCTTTACAGATTGGTTACATGCAAAAGCAAAAAATTCCTCTCCGCTTTTAACTGTATCCCATAAAAGTTTGAAAGCAACCTTTGGCATTGATGGATGACGTATAATATTGTGTGGTTTGTTGATAAACTCTTTTTCATCCTTGAATCCACCAAAATAGCAAAAATCTTCATTGCCATAGACGAGTCTTCCTGAAGTATCTGTTTTAGATGTAATAAGTGTATCATCTTGTAAAAATAATTCCATATTTCCTCCACAAAAATAAAAAAAATGCCCAACATTATATTAAATAAAAACTAAGACTCTCATAAACTACAGAATCTGCCCAATGATTTCAGAAAATACCTCTTGACTTAGTTTCAAAAATATTTGCGCAAAATCTTGCATATTTGGTATTTCTTTTTCATGCACAATCACGCCATTTTTTAATAAGTCTGCATCTTTAGCACTCAAAAGATCATAGTGTATGCTTAATGTTGCATAATCCTTCCCATCTCTTTGGATAATGAGAATCTTATCAATATGAAGTTTTAAAATCTTATCTACCTTGACACTCCCAAATGGTGGCTTAATCAGATTCAATCCCTGCTCACTCATCATGCCACCCAAAGTCGCTATGAGCATTTCCTTTGGTTTGCTTACCCATTGAGCGTTTAGGATAGTGCGCGTGCGAAGACTTTGAGAATCTAGCCTATATATGTCTGTGCTATCATAGGGCATTGCCGCACTTATAATCGTGCCATAGCTATGTTTGGGATTTTTGAGAATCTTTTGCGTATGCAAAGAAATGTCATAAAAACTTACATCTGGTATCTCTGTCTTTATATCTACGCTCACGCATCCTGCATATAACGCCACAATATAGCCTATGAAAATATATCTTAGTTTCATATCTCACTCCTTATATATTTGGGGATTTCACATTATTCATCACTACTGCGCTTTTTACCAAAAAGACTATCATATGGATTTTTTTCAATCTTATCCACCAAATGTGTGACTTTAGAAAAGAAGCGATCAGCTTGCAAAAGCGTTTCTTGAAGTTGCAAAAGACTAGGATTAAGTATAGAACGAAAATCATATTGACCAGTCTTAAGGTTTGTGTCAATGCTTGCAGTAATAGAATCTAAACGCTTGATAATGTGTGTCATATCTTGGCTCATTTGAGAAAGATATAAAAGGGTTTTTTGGAGATTCTCAATTGTTTGTGGGCTAGTAAGTTCGCTTGCACCACTTAGCACACTAAGTCCCTTATCCCCTATGGCTTGCATTTTTTGAAGCAAAATATCAAGCTCACCTTTTTTAAATTCTATAATATGTGAGGTATTTAGTTGTGGGCTTTGTCCCTGATAAAATGCGAGATAATTTGCTCCGGCAAGACCGCTTGAGGCAATGCTAATGTATGAATCTTCACGTACTTCCAAATCAGAATCTATAGACAATGTAATCTTGATAAGACCCTGCGCGAGATCTTCAAAGCTTACATTATTGATTTTTCCTACTGCTATGCCTTTAAATTTCACAGGAGTATTCACCCCAACTGATGAAGTTTCATCTTGTGTCAAAATATAATAGGTGTTGTATTTACTCACACCAAAATCAAATCGCCCCAACCACAAGACAAAAATACAAAACCCTATAACAATCCCAAGAAAAACAATACCTATGCTGACGTATTTGACATTGCGTTCCATTAAATCCAACCTAAACTAAAAAAATAATGATTATAAAACCTGTAATTAATGATACCAAAAACTAAGAAAAGCATAGCTTATGTGAAGATGTAAGTGAGAAATGGTGTGCTCGGAGGGATTCAAACCCCCGACCTACAGGACCGCAACCTGTTGCTCTATTCAGCTGAGCTACGAGCACATACAAATATAAAAGGCGGTATTCTATCCAAATATTCCTTAATATTTGTTTTAGTTTTTTTGCCATACAATGTCGGCTCGATTTTACAAAAGAAAGTGGGTGATGTATATGCCAGGTATCAAGGTGCGTGAAAACGAAAGCTTCGATGAAGCTTACAGAAAATTCAAAAAACAAACTGATAGAAATCTTGTGGTTACAGAAACAAGAGCTAGAAGATTTTTTGAACCACAAACAGAGCGTCGCAAAAAGCAAAAGATAAACGCTAAGAAAAAATTACTTAAGCGCTTATATATGCTTCGTCGCTACGAGTCTAGACTCTGAAGTTTCTAGTGTCTCCAAATATTTTGGAGACACCACATAAATCTCCTCTTGCTATTTTAGTGTAAAAAATGCCTTGTGTGTGTAAAATACATCGCTATGCCAAACTCATCACACGCCGCTATTACTTCATCATCGCGTATGCTACCACCTGGTTGAATCACTGCCGACACACCAACACTATACGCCATATCGATACTATCTCGGAATGGGAAAAAGGCTTCTGAAGCCAACACACACCCTTGTAAATCTAAGCCCATATCTTGCGCCTTTACAATAGCCGCTCTAGAAGCATCAACTCTACTTGTCATACCCATACCAATAGCGACCATAGCACCATCTTTGACATACACAACACAATTGGACTTCGTTAAACTTGCTACCTTATATGCAATCTCTAAATCCTTAAATTGTGAAGGCGTAGCAACTTGTTTTGTCATACATGTTGCTTGTGCCACTTCGTGTGCGCCCACACTATCACTTTGCTGATACAAAAATCCACCTTGAATATGCTTGAAATCATAAGAATCTCGCGGTAAATGTAACACATTTTGTCCCTGCAAAACACAGGTAAAAATCTTGGTGCGTTTTTTAGATTCAAAAACCTTCAATGCTGCATCACTGATACCTGCGCACACAATCACTTCAATAAAAATTTCATTCATTTTTTGTGCCAGTGTTTCATCGATAATGCCATTAAGCGCTACCACACCTCCATACGCACTCACTCTATCACACATAAGCGCACTCACATACGAATCTAACAAATTCTCTTTGATAGCAAAACCACAAGGATTCCCGTGTTTTACTATACACACGGCACTACACTCACCAAATGCACTTGCAATACTAATAGCTGCATTAATATCTGCAAGGTTATTAAAACTTGGCTCACCCTTTTTTATACACAAATGTTGACTCAAAAACTCGTTAAACTCATAGAGTGCGCCTTTTTGATGAGGATTTTCTCCATAGCGTGTATCAAACACTTTTTTACCCACGATAAATTGCTTATCACCAAAACCTTGTTTAAATCGCTTATTCATATAATTAGCAATCATAGAATCATAACTTGCCGTATGCTCATAAGCTTTTATCATAAGCTCAGTGCGAAACTCTAGTGTATTGTTTTGGTGTTTTAGATTCTCTATTACGCATGCATAATCATTGGGATCGGTTACAATAAGCACGCTATGAAAGTTCTTTGCTGCCGAACGCACCATAGCAGGACCACCAATATCAATGTTTTCAATGATCTCATCAAAATTATCTGTGCGCTCAATTGTCTGCTTAAAAGGATAAAGATTCACACACACAAGACTAATAGAATCTATCTTGTATTCTTTAGTGCTTTTTATATGTGCCTCATCATCTCGACGATACAAAATCCCTCCATGAATCTTAGGGTGCAATGTTTTTACCCTACCATCAAACATTTCTGGACTTTGTGTATAGCTACTTACTTCCTCCACACGAACTCCGGATTCTTGCAAAGTCCTTAGTGTCCCGCCCGTGCTTAAAATCTTGTATCCAAGCTGTACTAATTCCTTGCCAAATTCTACAATCCCATTTTTATCGCTTACACTAAGCAATGCATACATTTTGTTTCCTTTTATGCGAACTTTGCTACAATAATAAAACTTCGATTGTATCCTATCTCGCGTATAAGGAGGCTTAAATGGTTTGTGTCCTTGATATAGAAACTATTCCCGATACCTATTTGCTTACACAAAATTTTGGTTTTACTGGCGATGAGCTTGCCATATGTACTCAAGCATTCGCACACCAAGCCCAAAAAAGCGGATCAGAGTTTTTGCCTATTCCCTTTCATCGTATTATTAGCATTTCAAGTGTGCTGTGTGATGATTTTGGGCATTTTATAAAAGTCGGAAACTTCGGACTTAAAGCAAGTGAAGCGTATACACAAAACACGAGAGGCTTACGAGCCCTAAATGAGCTAGAATCTGGGATTTTACGAGATTTTTGGGAATGGTTTAATGCCAAACAACCGAGTATTGTAAGCTTTAATGGTAGGGGATTTGATATGATAGCTCTTACACTACGCGCTATGCGGTATCATATACAAGCTGGTGCGTATTTTGAAATCAATAATCCCCAATACAACAAAAATAAATGGGAAAATTACCGCCAACGCTATGCCGAAAATTTTCACACAGACTTACTAGATAGTCTTGGTGGGTTTGGTGCTGTGCGCGGACTTACCTTAGATTCTGTGTGCAAAATGTGTGGCATTGTAGGAAAATATGATGTGAGTGGCTCTCAAGTGCATGAGATATTTTTTGACCCAAATCTCACAAACAAAGAGGCACTAGAAAAAATACAAGAATATTGCCAAAGCGATGTGCTAAATACCTATTGGCTATACCTTAAATATTTACTGCTAAAAGGTGAGCTTTTAGAAAGCGATTATGCGTTAATTCTCCAAGAATTTCAAGCAAAATTACCACAAAACCAGGGCTATTTTGAGTCTTTTCATACACAAATCACACAGGAATTAGCCACATTTAACATATAAGGATAACTATGCAAACTCCACATACGACCAAAAATGGCGAGATAACAACAAAAGGCGCATTGATTGATGAAATCCAAAACCTTTTAAATACCCTAAGCGTTACCTCTCATAAAACAACACTAAGCGCAGAAGTGATGGGTGCACTTACATGCCAAGACTTAGAATCTCTACGTGACAATCTACTCCAAAAAGATCATATAGCACAACATAGCCAATGGCTAAGGGACTTAAGCACAGCGGACTAAACAACATGCTACAATGCGTGTAATCTTGTATACAAAGGATAAAAATATGAAAAAAACAATGCTTGTCGCACCAAGCCTATTATCGGCAGATTTTTTGAATCTAGGAAAAGAAGTGGAAGCCATTTGTGCAACTACATGCGATTATTTGCACATTGATGTGATGGATGGACATTTTGTGCCAAATCTCACCATAGGACCACTTGTCGTAGAAAAAATTGCCAAAATTGCTACAAAACCACTTGATATTCATCTAATGACACGCGATAGTGAATCTTTTGTCAAACTCTTTACGCCTCTTAAGCCTGCATTTTTGAGTGTGCATATCGAGGAAGTATGTCATCTTGATAGGTTAATAGAAGAGATTAAATCACAAGGTATCAAAGCTGGTGTGGTGCTAAACCCACATACGAGCCTTGAAAATCTCCGCTATATATTGCCAAAAATTGATTTGGTGCTACTTATGAGCGTGAATCCAGGCTTTGGGGGACAAAAATTTATCCCCTATAGTCTCCAAAAACTTCGTGATTTACGAATCTTGCGTGACGAACTCAATCCTCAATGCCTTATTGAAATTGATGGCGGTATCAGTGCACAAAATATTGTTTTAGTCAAAGAAAGCGGTGCGGATATGGTAGTGGCAGGAAGCTATATCTTTGGTGCAAAAGATTATTATGAGGCTGTAGAAAATCTAAAAATCTAAACACACTAGAATCTGTTTGGCAGATTCTAGTGTGTAATGCATTTATTTTGTGATTTCTTGGTGTTTTTGCAAGTAAGTTTGAATTGTTTCTTGACTTGGATAGGTAAAGTTTGTTTTGCGGTTAGCAAAAATGCGATCCTTATCATCAATTGCAAACGAATGCAATACAATTGGATAGATACTATCACCTCTATCATTTCGAGAAAGATTCTCTCTTGCCCTTATGGTGATCATTTGTGTAATCTTTTGCCCCGCTTTAACGACAAATGGCTCTTTTGGCTTAATAATTTCAAGTCTAGATGCAATATCAAAATCTTTATTAGGACTTACAATTTCTACAGAAAATTCATGATCTACGCTATCTGTATTATGAAATACTGCCCTAAAAGTATTATCAACAACCTCTTGAGTGCGAATCTTATACAATTCAGAAGTTGTATTGATATTCAAAAGCATACCTTCTTTTTTGGTGCTTATCACCAATAATGCAACAAACACAACACTAAGCACGACAATATATGCAATGGTTTTAAACCTAAAATATTGAACTTTTTGGCTATGCTCCATAGCTGTAGGAGAGGTCCAAGAAACAAGTGAAGGCTTATTAAGTTTGCCCATTACACCCGTGCAAGCATCAACACATTCAAGGCAATTAATACATTCTAATTGCATACCCTTGCGTATATCAATATGTGTAGGGCATACCTTGACACATTGCTCACATTCTATACATTCAGCATTTGGATCAATAAATTTCAGCTTTTGAGTAGCTTTTGTGCCATGCTTATCATATACAAAACCTCCACGATTGTAATTATAAGTAGGCATAAGCGTATCATTATCATATAACACAGATTGCACACGGCAATATGGGCAGATGTAAATACAAAAATTCTCTTGAATAAAGGTAATATCAAAGATAAAAAATATCCCAAAGCCTAACCAAAACACCATAAGCACAGGGTGATCTAAAGGATTCATAATATATGAGAAAAAATCCTCCGGTGGGACAAAAAACCACATAAGGTTTGCTGCAGCAACAAGGCACAAAAATGCAATAATCACAAAAGCAAGGGTAGCTTTTAGTTTATCTATGAAACTTTCAAGGCGCATAGGTTGTTGTTTGTTGGAAATTTTTTTACGCAAACCAAAAATAGTAGTCTGTAACAAATCGCGATAAATCACACGGAAAATCGTTTGTGGACATGCCCAGCCACACCAAAGACGACCTGCTAATGTTGTAAGAAAAAAGATTCCTACAAAAAGCAAAATAAGCAAAAATGGCATTAAATACAATTCTTGCATATTAAATCGTGTGCCTAATAAATGTAGCTCTCCATGTTCAAAAGAGAGTAAAAAAAGATGTGTATCATCAATGGTGATAAAAGGGAAGCTTAGTAATACCGCCGCCGCGATAACATAAACAAGATAGCGTTTTTTGCGATAAGACACCTGCTTTTGTGTAGTGGGTTGCATACAAAATCCTTGTGTTGTGATAGGTAACAATTATACAACTTTTTGTTTTAAAAGATTACACCAAACCTAAGGTTTTGTAGCAAATTTTATTAGGCAATACGCGTGTTTTAGAACTTCTTCCTCTCAA
>NZ_FZPO01000015.1 GCF_900198655.1 Helicobacter equorum
ACCGCGCTTTTTCCTATACACAACAAGGGAATAAATAGTCTTGGCAGACATTATTTTGCAAACTTTGGCGATGGGGATTCATCGGGGTTTAGTGCGTCGCTTGTGGCACGGCAAGATTTTGATTTTTTACGCCATTATAATGTCTCACTCGCTGTATATAAAAATATAGGCAACGCCAATGCGCGTATGGGACAACCAGGCAATCCACTTGGATTCTATACACTTGATAATAGTGTGTATAGCACAGGTCCTGCGCTCAATGCCTTTTTAGCGCCCGATGCGTTTAGTGCGCTGTTTTTGAGTAATGTCGCATTAGGAGCAACAAAAGCTGGAAATTTTGTTTTTGGGCTTGATGGACGATATACTACCGCACCAAGCGCTAGAGAGCACGCACTCAAACTGCACATAGATTGGGAGATAGATTCTCATCTTGCATTAGGATTGATAGCGACTTATTATATTTCTACGCCCCTAGAAGCTAGTGTGTGGGCATTAAATGGCGAGAGCTATGAAGTTGGTAAAGCGTTTAGTAGAAGTTATGTGATCTCATGGATTAATTACAATTTTTAGGTGGTTGCATGGATACACAATCTCTCCCAAATATTCACACATTTTTACAGACATTGGGTGCGTATAGCGGTAAGGTTATTAAGCCTCTTAAAGATTTTGGCGTGGGAGCTACATACAAGAGGGCGTTAAGTTTTGGACTTTTTGCACCTTTGGCACAAGAGATCTTAGAGCGCTCTAAGGTTACTCAAGGGATTATCTTGCACCCATTTTTTTTCGAGGATACACACAATATCTATCGCTATGAAATTGGCACAGAATCTGGCGTGAGTGCGTTATTGGGATTAGAATGTGAAAGTTTGGCAGAATTTGTTGCGGAGTTAGATATTGGCTATATCGTTAATGAAAGTAGTTTGTGCGATGAGGAAGTGGCACACATACAGGATTTTGTGCGAAGTGGTGGTGCGCTTATTTTGGGGCGTGATTTATATTTGCATACGCAGAGCGTGTTTATTGCACAGATTCTAGGAAGCGTGGCAAAAGAGAGAAATATAGAAATTTTTATGCAAGATCTCTCGCACCCTTATGAGACATCTACATCTATAGATATACAAGATTCACTAGATTCTGCCATTTTAGAGGAATTGCCAGAAAATAATGGTGCATTTGCGTATATATGTTTAGAATCTGAAATGCCAGAGGCATTTGGTGCTAAGCAAAATGCTATGCAAGAACTTCTTGCACCAGAGAGTTTTAAAGCTATTTTAAAAATTAAAACACAAGGTGTGTATCCTATAGGGTTGATGGGCGTCATGGATACAGAATCTACAAAAAACAAAGAGTGTCAAGTGTCTTTTTGTCCTGCCATAAGAGGCACGATAGGTTGCTTGCCTAAAGCACAGGTATTGCAATATCCATTCGTGCGTATCCTTGCTCCTTAGGGTTTTGGTTTTTGCGGTAGCAAAATCGCACTATTTAAGCAAAACCTTGTAATATTTTTGTATAATTGCAGGCTTAAAATTCATCCAAAGGTTGTGAGAATGTCAAGAAAATGTATATTTACAGGCAAAGGTCCAATGGTTGGCAATAATGTAAGCCATGCAAACAACAAAACAAAAAAGCGTTCCTTACCAAATTTGCGTAGGGTTAGAATTAAGCTAGAGGATGGCACAAGTATGCGTGTTCGTGTGGCTGCCTCGACACTACGCACAATGAGAAAAAAATCTTAAGAGAGGATTCTCTACACCTTGGCTAAGGTAAAAAAAAATTCGCACACAAAGATCCAACAAGGCCCCGATATTAGCTTAAGTACTGAACTTTATCAGCAGCTTAAGCCTTTTAGAATCCCCCTTATACTCCTTCAGTTCTTTATTGTTTTTGGCACAATAGGATATCTTGTCCTAGAAGATTATGATTTGATGCAGGCTTTCTTCCAAACAACATATACCTTTACCAACACGGGTTTTGGCGCACTCAAAGAGCGAGATTTTGGCACAATTACAATTATTTTTACAACTATACTTATGGTGTGTGGTGCTGGTATTGTTACCTTTAGTGTTGCCTTTACTATTAGTATTTTTAATAATAGCACGCTTATTGCACTTATCAAGGAGCAAAATATGATCTACAAAATTAGTCGCTTACGCAATCATTATGTGATTTGTTACCACAACAAACACACTATCGAGCTTGCTAAGCAGTTTCGAGAATCTCAAATTCCCTTTGTGGTGGTTGATAATACACCAAACTTTGAGCAAGAGGCGCACTTACACAAATATCCTTATTACATTATGGGTGATCCGCACACGCAAGTTGCGATGCTAAAGACGCATCTTTCATCGGCAAAAGGTATTGTAACTTTTTCACCAAATATCACAGAAAATATTGCATTAATCGCGAGTGTGAGGCTATTTGAAAAAGAATTAGGACGCAAGCCTTATTATGTTATTGCCAATGCTAGCACACAAGAAGAAATCGATAAGCTAAAAAAATTAGGTTGCGATTTTGTCGTATCCGCTTCTAAACTTCTCGCACAGAGAATCTCGGCTATGGCGATTAGACCAGATATGGAAAATCTTTTGGAGCAATTTTTATATAAGCGTGATACTAAGCTTGATTTGGAGGAAATCATCGTGCCAAAATATAGTTGGCTTGTATTACGAAAACTTAAAGACGCGCATTTTAGAGATGTAACAAATGTGTCGGTTGTAGCTATTACACAAAAAGATGGTAAATTTATCACAATGCCAACAGGAGATGCAGTTGTAACAAGTGAGTGCAAAATGCTTCTTATAGGGACTTCTGAAGATATAAGAATGACAAAGCGTTTGATTATGAGAAAACAAAAACCTAGAGAGGTGGATTATGTCTAAACATTATAATGTGTATCCTATAGATGGTGGTGTGTGTGCATCAAATGGATTTATGGCTGATGGCGTTGCAGCCGGACTTAAAAAAGATAATGCGCTTGATATGGCGTTTATTTGCGCAAAAGAGGACTTTAGTGTGCATACGCTTTTTACAAGTAACACATTTGCTGCTGCACCTATTGTGCATTTTAGACAATATGTAGAAGGAAAACAAAGCAATTTTGTTCTCATCACGACAAAAAATGCTAATGCGATGACAGGCAAAGCGGGTGTGCAAGATGTATGTGAGATTTTGGACGCTTTAAAGAAGCGATTTAGTTGGGTTACAAATCCTATTATGTCAAGCACTGGTGTTATCGGTGTGCGTTTGCCAAAAGAGCAAATTATACAGGCTTTTGAAAAATTTAGTTTTGAATCTAATAGAGATTCACATAAGCGTGCTAGTGATGCAATCCGTACCACAGATGCTTTTAGTAAAGAAATTGCCTTGGAAGTTGAGTTAGAAAATGGCAAATGTTTTAGGATTGGTGCTATGGCAAAAGGTGCAGGTATGATTGCTCCTTCTTTGGCAACAATGCTTTGTTTTATCACTACAGATGCACCCATTCCTGCAGAACACGCACAAAAACTTCTGCAAAAATATGCTAAGAAAAATTTTGATGCTATTAGTGTCGATGGGGATATGAGCACCAATGATTCTGTGTTTTTACTCTCTAGTGGGAAAAGCGAGGCATACGATGAGGAAGCCTTTGGTATAGCACTAGATACGATCACACATAAACTCGCTCTTGATATGGTGCGTGATGGCGAGGGTGCAAGTAGGGTTGTAGCCTTTGAAGTAAAAGGTGCCCGTGATGAGGCACAAGCGCGATGTGCTGCTAAAGCTCTTAGTAATTCTTTGCTTGTGAAAACAGCAATTTTTGGCGGTGATCCAAATTGGGGACGTATCGCTTCAACAATAGGTGCTAGCGGAGTACAAGCGCGTGAAGAATCGCTAAGTATTAGTATTGGTGGTGTGTTGGTGTATAATAAGGGCGATATTGTTTTTACTCCAGAGGTAGAGGCTAAGGCGCACAAGGCTATGGAATCTGCAGAATTTAGAATTGTATGTGATCTAGGAATTGCACAAGGTGCGTATGTGAGCTATGGCTGCGATTTGGGACATAAATATGTGGAGATAAATTCAGATTATCGATCTTGACACATAAAAAATGGTGCAAAACTTGCTTATATTGCATATATATAAATAAGGAGTAAGATTGCTACGGGTTTTTGTGTGTTGTGCATTCATTTTTATAGGAATTAGTAATGCACTTGAGGTGAGCATTAATTATGGTAAGCAAAATAATGCGCATTTTTCTGTCCTAAATCTTCAGCACGATAAGCCTTTTGAGTGTCAAGCCCTTACTAATACCTATGGTGAAACTACAAGAATTGTATGTGTTGTTAAACAAACTCCTACGGCTAGTTTTTCGCCTACAAGCACGATTTTTTTTAAGTTTTGGAATCGTGTTATAGATGGAGAATTTTACCTTTATATTGAGCCAAATTTTTCTGCTAAGCTTTTTAATACTTATATAGATTTGCGTGATGAAGTAACTATTCCCAAGGAACGTCCAAAAAAGTCTAAAAAATGGCAAGTTGTAGGGTATAAAGATCATATTCCTTTTCTCTCATCAAGCAATGCTCCTGTAGATGGTTTAAATTTCCCTGTGCGTATTGCTCAAGGTGAAGAAAATTTTGTCCAAGCACTTGATATTAATCGCACACCCTTAGAGTTTGAAGAAGGTCAAGATTTTACCTATTATCTTGCAATTCAAGATTTGATGAAAAATGCTTTATATTTTGATGCGATAAAAATGATTGATGAGACATTGCGCATATTTCCCGAGAGTATTTTTGTCAAAGATTTAATGTATTATCGTCTTAAGGTGCTTGAAGAACTTGATCCACAAGAAAATGCTGATGCTATTATCGATATGGGGACTAAATGGGTCAAACGCTATCCGACAGATATGTATGTCCCAGAGGTTTTGTATTATGTAGGAAATGCTTATAATGATATTCATTTTGGATCAGAATCTAAGTATTTTTTTGATCGCTTAATTAGTGAATATCCTAACTCGCGTTTTGCGCCACTAGCAAAAATGCAACTTGCTAAAAATTATTATGGACTTTCAGATTCTCCTACTGCTATGCGACTTTTTGTGCAAGCCTATCAGGAGGCAAAGGATCTTGATAGTGCGAGTATGATTGCGCTAAATTGGAGTGAATTTTATATAGAATCTGGCAAAAAACAAGATGCACAAAAACTTATTGATACGCTTTTATCAGCATATCCACAATTTTTGGGAGAAAATATTACAAAAACATATAATTTTATTGCGTTACTTGCCGAGAATGAAATGTGGGAGAGCGCGGCTAAAATGAGTGAATTGCTTTTTGCACAGCTTCATGATGATATGGTGTTTGCGCGTGATGAGGTGCTAAATAGAGCTGCATTGTATTATCAAAATGCTAACCAATACGAAAAGGCACACGAGTTAAATGAACTTTTTATGCAAGAGTTTCCTAATAAAGCACATGCTCAAGAAGTCAAAGAACGTGATGATAAGATGCTCTTTTTTGTGGGTGTAGATGATGACGATGCGAAAAAAATTGAGCGTTATGAATATCTTATACAAAAATACCCAAATACAGATATTGCCCAAAAAGCCACAAAATTAAAATCTCAAATTCTCTTTTCACAAGGGCGATATAATGAGCTTTTGGACGCACAAGATCAAGAATTAGCCCAAAAAAGCTATTTTGAATTAATCCTTAAAGCTATAGAATCTAAAGATTGCCCAAAAATCGTGGAGTATTTTGCACATTACCCAAAGGATAAGTTTAGTGATGAGCAGAATCTGGTGGCATTTACATGTTTGTATGATGTGTCGCTTAATAAAGAAGCCCAAAAACTTATAGAAGGTATGGCACAAGCACAAAGCGATATGCATAAAAAGCTAGATATTCTCTATTATGAGGCAAAAAATCTCGATAAATTGGGTATGGTAAAACAAGCTACACTTGCTAGTCGCGACGCGTTGTCATTGGCGCAGGGATTAGGAGAGAGTAGGCGTTATAACATTGGATTTGTGCTGTTTAAAAATCTCATGGCACTAGGTAATCTTGATGAAGCGCGTGAGGTTTATACATTTTTGCATAAACATATTGGCGATGATGTGCGTATGATTGATGTAGATTTAGAGCTACTAAAATCTGCCCAAACTCAAAAAGAAGAAACTTCTATTGAATTATATGCGCGTGATATTTTACGTTTACAACACCTCCATAAGAGTAGTAATGGGACACCATACGTGGAATTAGCCCTTGGGCAGTCGTATATGCGACTTGGGGCGTGGCAAGATTCTAATACGATTTTAGGCGAGCTTTTGCAAAAAGATATTACGCCATCCACTCGCGCACAGGCTTTGTATTTACAGGGATCAAATTATAAAAATGCTAGTGACCTTACACACGCCAAAGAGAGTTTTGAATCTTGTCAAAAACTCCAAGGTGCTGGGGTAGATATGTGGCAAAATCTCTGTACTGAAGGATTAGAGTTGCTAAAATAGATTCTGCATTCTAAAGAGTATCTCGCTTAATTCTTGTGGTTTCTTATTACTAAATTTTATAGAGCAAACCGAGATTGGTAGCAAATGTGCCTATATATGTAGTGTCATCAAGTGACCAATTTCCATTTATATCCCAGGTAATACTCAAGTTTGTAGCAGGAATAGTATAAAATGTTCCAACTCTCCATATAGGGTAGAGTGAATCTAGTTTTTTAGTTAGATTTTGTGAAATTCCATTGCTATCTTTAATTATGATATTGATTGCAGAACTTATATTTTTTGTAATACCAAATCCAGCGAATAAACCCCAGTCTTTAAGGTTTTTAGTTACTACTGCTTCTACCTATGCGATTATCTTTAATAGTAGTAGGACAGCCATTATCATAGCATGAATAATATCTGTCAGGATAGCTATAAGATGTTTCAGATTCTATGCCACCAACATTTCCCATTATGTAAAGAGTATTTATGCCTAATGACCAACTTTTATTATTAAATTCTCTTGTATATCCAGCTCTTATCGTTATAGGTACAACAAGACCTAATGAGAGACTATCAAGTGTGAGAAAATTGGAATAGCCATAAGGAGCAAGTGATATAGATTCCATTCTTCCATCAGCAAATCCAAGACCCACATCGGTACTTATAGTAAGATAATTTTTTCTCTTTTGATTTTTAAGCACCCATTTTAAACTTTGATCTATATCAATACGCACATTCCCCTGAAACTTGTTCTCTTGTATAAGTTCAACAAGATTTTTAATAGTGTTTTCCTGATTGCCTCTATAATCATCAATTTCTGCACTTGCAAAGCCATTCCATATATAGTCTATTTTACCTTGATTGTTGAGGCAACTAATATCTATATAGATTTTTTTGTAGGTTTTGTAGTATGTATAAGTATGTGTTTGTGGTGTTGTAGTCGTGGTAGTACTATTTCCACGACCAGATACATAGTATTCCCCAACAAACCCACTTATATTAGTATTTGTATGACTAGTGCTAGTATTGTATGTTGTATAGCTACCCGTATTTTATAGGTTGGTTCATCTAGTTTGTAGAAAATGCCACAAACATTTTTCTCTAGATTCTGTATTGTTATCTACGATAGAATATCCATCCTGTATCATTAAATGTTCTAGGATTTTCCCAAAGTTTATTTCTTCTAGGCTTGCATCATCCGGGACGACAACTATAATGGCTGCTTTTTATCTATTTTTGTATTAAATGCACCTTCTGTTTTGTAATATGCTGTCGAACAGCCACTAAAATATACAAGTATTAATGTTATTAAGTATGTTATTTCTTTCATCTCTGCTCCTACTTTTGAGAATAGCGGAGATTATATTATTTTTTTTGCAAGTTGGGCAAGCAGACTAGATTCATCTGCAATGTTTATGAAATAAGAGATATTTTACACGAAGTCATGAGAAAATGAACCAGAAGTTTTAGAATCTATCTGTGCTCTTGTTTATACAAACAGATTCAATAAGAGTACTATTTCGTGCGATCTTGTTTGCGAAGTTCTTTAATGCGCGCTGCTTTACCACTGCGAGTGCGTAAGTAATAAAGTTTAGCTCTTCTTACGCGTCCGATACGCAATACTTGGATAGAATCTAGGCTTTCACTATAAAGCGGGAATGTTTTTTCTACACCTATATTGTTGGCACCCATTTTGCGCACAGTAAAGGTTCGATCTACACCATTCCCCCTAATAGCGATACATACACCCTCAAAATTTTGGATTCTGCTTTTATCACCTTCTTGAATCTTAATGCCTAGTCTTATAGTATCTCCAGCCTTAAATTGCGGAACTTTTTTGTCGCCAATCTGTGCTTTTTGGAAGCTCTCGACATATCTATTTTTCATACCTAATCCTTAGATGTCAAAAATTATTTCTTTGCTACCGCGAGATGTGTGCGAAACAAATCGGGTCGAAAATATTGCGTTTTGCAACTTGCCAAAGAATGTTTTAGACCTGCGATTTTATTATGGTTTCCCTTTGAATACTCTGAAGGGATTGCAAATTTTTGCAAACTTTTGATTTTTTTTTCAAAGTTTGATGTGTTTTTTGCAAAGTTTGGGGCTTCAAGCAGATAAGATTCAAAGCTTTCACCTTTGAGTGAATCTGCATTACCAAGCACATTTGGAATCTGTCGCGCAATACTATCTGCAAGGCACAAGGCTCCAAGCTCCCCACCAGTGAGGATATAATCACCTATGCTAAATACTTCATCACCACAACATTCTATCAATCGTTCATCAAAGCCCTCATAACGACCACATACAAAGCTAATATGGGATTTTTTGGCAAGGCGTGCAGCATCATTTTGTTTAAACGGCTTACCACAAGGACTAAGAAATATAATATGGGAATTTTGTGCCTCCCATAATGCATAGGCTAGAGATTCAAACATAAGCACCTGTCCCGCTCCACCGCTTATAGGTGGATTATCGACTGCTTGGTATATGTTTGTTGCAAATTCGCGAAAATTTATACATTCAATATCTATAAGTTTGTGCTCGCATGCTCGTTTTAGGATAGAATCTTCAAAATAGGGTAAGATAAGCTGTGGAAAGAGTGTAAAAAAACTAAATTTCATTAGCTATTTTCCAAAATTTCGCGCGCATTTTGCGTATAAATACATTTTTGTGCGATATCAGTTTGGATAATGAAACGATCGATATAAGGCAAAAGAAAGGTTTTTGGGAGTTTTTGCGTTGCCAAAAGATGAGGATTAGTGTTTATGATCATATAGTCTGTGTTACCTATACGCTCAATCTCCTGGACTTTGCCTAATGTGATTTGAGATTCTATAATGTCACAACCGATAATATCAAACCAAAAAAATTCATCATCTTTCAAGATGCAATCTTGCCGACTTTGCGCTATAGTGGCATACAATATATGGTTTGTAAGTGCTTTTGCCATTTCTTGTGTCAAGATGTCGCAAAACTGGATTTTTGCATAATCTTTGTTAGGGAGTGGCGTATAGGATTGCACAATGACAGAAGAATAGATTCTGTGGGACGTGTAGTATAGCTTGTCCCTTGCTATGCTTGTGGGGAAATCGGTTTGCACAAAAAGACGCAAACTCCCATCAAATCCGATGGTGCGTCCGATCTTGCCTATTTGTATGAGATTATCAGTTGATTGCTTGGATAAAGATTCTGTAGTTTTGTCCATCTTTGGCTTTTGCTCCCGAAATAAGCGTTTTAAGAGAGCCTATCATTCTACCTTCTTTGCCAATGAGTCGCCCAAGATCATCAGAATGAGCCAAAACACATATTTCTCGTGTTGTACTTCCATCTTCTTCTATGATATCTCGACTTGAGACACCAATATATTCAGGTCTTGTGGCGAGCTTTTTGGTATATGTTTCTACGAACTTTTCTATCATTGTAAATTCTTACAATATGCCTAAAGATATGTAGTTATTTGCTTGTGAGTTTGCTCACGCGGTCACTCATTTTTGCTCCCACACCCTTCCAGTATTCTAGTCTTTGTGCGTCAAATTTCACAACCGCAGGTTGTGCAAGAGGATTATAATAACCAAGAGATTCTATCCAACCACCATCGCGTTTTTTACGAGAATCTGTTACTACAATGCGATAAAAAGGTTTCTTTTTGCGTCCCATTTTGGTTAAGCGAATTACTGTTGCCATTGGCTCTCCTTTGTGTTTCTATAGCGAATCTTAATTTGTGTATTTACAAAAAAAGCGGATTATATGCTATGTTTGCTTAAATTGTTTTGATATTACTTTGGAAATCGTGCATTTCCTAGTATGCTCATAAGTTCTTGCATACCGCCTTTTTGACTCATTTTTTTTGCCATTTTGGCAGCATTATCAAATTGTTTGATAATGCGATTGATACTTGCAACATCAAGACCGCTCCCTTGTGCTATTCTTTTGCGTCTTGAACCATTGAGGATATCAGGGTTTGCACGCTCTTTTGGCGTCATGGAATTGACCATTGCACGGATATGTTTAATCTCTTGAGAGTTATCTAAGTCCACATTTTTTAATGCACTTGCCATATTACCAAGTCCTGGAATCATCGAAACAATCGAACTCATAGAGCCAAGCTTTTTGATATTTTCTATTTGGCTAAGAAAATCTTCAAACCCAAATTGTCCTTTTTTAAGTTTTTTGGTAATGTCTTTGGCTTCTTTTTGGGTGATGATAGTGGCAGTTTTTTCGGCTAAAGATTCTATATCTCCTGCTCCCATAAGTCGTGAGATAATGCGATCTGGCAAGAAAAGATCCAAGTCCGCCACTTTTTCGCCATTTCCTATAAAACGCAATGGCACACCGATTTGATACGCTATACTCAAAGCAATACCACCTTTAGAATCGCTATCAAATTTTGTCAAAATCACACCATCAATACCAATCTTTTCATCAAAATACGCCGCACTTTTAACCCCATCTTGTCCAACAAGAGAATCTACTACATAAAAGCATTCCGTAGGCGCGATATGTTTTTTGATTGTAACAAGTTCATTCATCAGTTCTTCATCAATACTAAGGCGTCCAGCTGTATCCACAAGCAAAACATCATAATGTCCGCTTATAGCCTTTTGTTTGGCTTCTTGTGCGACTTGTAGTGGTGTTTGTGAATCATTAGTGGGAGCAAATACATCAATTTCTATGCTTACTCCTAATTGTTTGAGTTGCTCTACTGCAGCCAATCTTTGCAAATCACACGCAGCCAAAAGCACCTTTTTACCCCTAGCCTTAAGATAATCGCCTAGTTTTGCGGTGGTGGTAGTTTTACCGCTCCCTTGTAATCCCATCATAAGCACGATTGTAGGTGGAGTAGGCGCAAAGATAAAGCCATAATGCCTAGAGGTTTTTAGGATATTTTGCAAACTTTCTTGCAAGGCATGTGTGAAATTTTGTTTGCCGATACCCTTTGCTTTTGTGTTTTGCTCAACTTGTGTGAGAATCTCTTTGGTAACCTTATGATGCACATCATTGCGAAGTAGGATTTTTTTGAGCTCTTCTAGCGCACCTTTTAGCGCTTTTTCATCATCGTTAAAGCGGATTTTGTTTGTTATATTTTTGAATGATTGGGTAAGTGTGTCAAACACGCTAACTCCTTAGGTATTAAAAAATGTTAGGAGTTGGAATTGTATAAAAAAAACATTGTGTTTTGGCTAAAAGTTATGATTTTGCATTAACTTTTTTCTTGTATAAGGTTCTGTTTTTTTGATGCATTTTGTTACAACACAAAGAATTTCTTCTAATAAGGATATGTCGATTTATGGTTGAATTTACAAAAGATCTAAAAGCAAAGAATCTAAAAGTTACACCCCAGCGTATCGCAATGTTGCATGAGATTGAAGAAAATGGTCATATGGATGTTGATGAATTGTATGAAAGGATTAAAGAATCTTATCCTTCTATCTCTCTTGCTACGATTTATAAAAATATCGGCGTGTTGTGTGAGGCAAATATTTTGCGAGAAATCAAAGCACCAAATCATAAGCAAAAATATGAACTTGCTTGTGATAAACATATCCATGTAGCTTGTGAGAAATGTGGAAAGTTTGAGGACTTAAAGATGGATACAACTACACTAGAAGAAATGGGATCGCAAAAAAGTGGATATAGGCTTTATGATACTTCTGCGGTGCTTATTGGTGTATGCCCAGAATGTGCTCAACGCGCTTGAAATGTAGATTCACACATCATAGATTCGCATACAAGGATGGGTTGTGCTAGGTGTTGGAGAGATTTTTGAGAAACTTTGGCAAAGTTGCGCTTTCAAAAGAGAATCTTTGTCAATTATAAACCAAGATCTTTGCAATGCACAGGGCTTTGTGTTGGCGCAAGATATTGTAGCTATACGCCCACTGCCACCTTTTGATAATTCTGCTATGGACGGCTATGCAGTGTGTGTAGAAGATGCAGGGAAAGAAGTAAAATTTGCTGGACGCACACTTGCTGGAGAGAGTAATGTCGGCTTTGTGCTTGCTCAAGGTTTTTGTCATAAGGTAATGACAGGATCTCCCATTCCTCGTGGCACACAAGCTGTGGTGCCTATTGAGCAGGTTACACACAGCAATGAGCATACCATCTTGCTTCCTGCTGATATTAAAGATTCACAAAATATTCGCTTTGCAGGTGAAGAGATCGCCTTAAATTCGGTAATTTTGCCAAAAGGAAAGCGTCTTAGAGCATTGGATTTGGGTTTGATTGCTTCTCAAGGATTTTCACATATCAAGGTGTATAAAAAGCCTAAGATCGCACTTTTTTCTAGCGGAGATGAAGTCATAGAACCCGGAGAAGTTGCGCTAGATCATCAGATTTATAATACAAATGCCACAACACTTATGACACTTTTTGCGCAATATCATCATGAGACTTGTTATAAGGGAATTTTGCCAGATGATAGGCAGAGTTTGCGTGAAATTTTGTGTGCTCTTGGGGAATATGATATTGTGATTACCACAGGGGGCGCGAGTGTCGGGGATGCAGATTTGCTAAAAGCCACATTACATGAACTTGGCGCAGAATTTATCTTTGATGGTGTGAATCTAAAGCCTGGAAAGCATCTTAGTATAGCGATCTTGGGCGAAAGTATTTTTATTATGTTGCCAGGTAACCCTTTGGCTTCACTCTTGCATGTTTATACTATTATTTTGAGTTTTTTAGAGTTTTGCGCCGGAGCTTATAGATATTATCTGAAAGCACATATTGGGTGTGTAGATTGTGAAGTAACACTAATAAATGGTGTGCAAACACTGCTTTTGGGGGAATTTTGTGATGGTGTTTTTCGTGTTTTTAATCGTGGTAAATTTGGATCAAGTGCGCTTATTAATGTGTGGAAAAATAATGCTATAGCACTTATGGATGAACATTATGCTAAGATTAGTGCTAAAGAATCTATACGATGCTTGCTCTTTGAAAATGATTTTGAAGAGGAGTGTCGTTTTATCAATACAAGGAGGAGCATATGATAAAAGTATTATTTGGTGTAAGTGATACGCAAGAATGTCGTAGAGCAATAGATACGATTGTAAAATTTTTTGGTGATCGCAAAGATGTTGAACTCACGCTTTTGCATGTCAGTCAAGATATTGTAGTGTATGCCCAAAGTGGTGTGGTGAATTATGAAACTATCGAAAATATTGAGTATGAAAAATCTAATGAGATTCTCAATGAATTTGAGCAGGCTTTTAAGGAAAATGGTCTGACATGCCAAAAAATTCTACGCACAGGTAATCCTATCGATATTATGCTTGAGATTGCGAATGAATATGATCTGTTGGTAATTGGTGCGAGTGAATCTTCGCTACTTTATAGAATCTTTAGTTCTCATCAAAATAGCTTTGTTAATTCCTCGCCAATTCCGGTGCTTGTCGCAAAATAAATGCTTAGTGTCGCGTGTAGATAATTGCAATGAGCCCGGGTATTGCAAAGAGCGCGGCAAAAAGTGGATTGTAGGTGATACCAAGTAATGGTGCGATAACCACAAGACCACCAATTTGGTTAGCAACTGCGATTCCCACATTAAATGCAGCTTCATTTACGCTTATGGAGCTATCCATAAAGTCAGGAGTGTATTTTTTGGCGACATTCATCGCATTCATTTTTAATGCAGGAATACTTGCAAATGCGACAAATCCCATACAACATAGATTCACTATCACAAGCCAATCCCAATGATAACTCACGCTCACACATGCATAGATAAGAATCTGTGCACCGATAATCAGCTTTAGGGCTGTGATACTGCCGTGACTATCGGCAAGTTTGCCACCAATAAGATTCCCAAAAATAGCACAAGCACCATAGGCTAAAAGAATAACGCCCATAGCATTTTGTGAAAAATCCATTGTTTTTACAAGAAGTTCTCCAAGATATGTATACAGCACAAAAGCCCCACCACAAGTGCATATTGTAACTAGATATGCTTTAAGAAGTTGAGGAACCTTGAGAGCTTTTAACACATAGATAAGGCGTATTTGTTGCCCTTTAATGTCATTTGGCATAAAAATGCATGCACTAAGAAATGCTAGGCTTGTAAAGAGAAAAATAAGCAAGAAAATTGCTTTAAATCCATAAGCCTCACCGATAAATGTCCCCAATGGCACACCGCTTACAAGTGCTATAGTAAGACCAGATACCATAAGCGCGAGGTTATGAGATTCCTTGCCTTTTGGTGAGACTTGCAAAGCAGTGAGGGTAGCGATAACAAAAAACACACCATGTTGTGTCCCAGCGATAAAACGTGCTACAACATTCAAAGAAAAATTGTCACTGACATAGAGCACAAAATTTGCTATACCAAAGATTCCAAGATTGAGCAAAAGTTGCATTTTTCGGTTAAAGGAACTAAGAGGAATGGTTATAATTGGTGCGCCTATAACGACACCTAATGCATAGGCAGTTGTGAGGTAACCAGCCTTATGCGCATCGATATTAAAAAACTGCTGCACATCAATCAATACTCCAGCAATAACAAACTCCGTAACTCCCATACAAAATGAACTTAACGCAAGGATTACGATGACTTTTTGCGAAAGAGAAAGTCCCAAAACATCTCGTGCCATAAACGCTCCATACAGATATGAATTAAAGTCGCGGATTATAGGACAAAAAAATAGCAATAAAGCTTAATGTTTAAGATTTTTGCCAAGCTAAACGCGTTACAATAAAACCGCAATCAAACTTTATAGAATCTAATGGGGCACGTATGAAACTTATTAACATTTCTCATATACAAGACGCAAGATCGCGTTTGCAGAGTGTGATAGCTCATCAACCACTTGCTTTTGCACCACGCATTAGTAAGATGGCTAACGCACAGGTGTTTTTAAAAAAAGAAAATCTCCAGCTTACAGGGGCATTTAAAATCCGTGGCGCTTATAACAAGATCGCTACACTAAAAGAACAAGATGCGCATGATGGCACGAATTTTTTGGCGCAGGGCGTTATATGTGCGAGTGCAGGTAATCACGCCCAAGGTGTTGCATATAGTGCACAATATTTTAAGACAAAGGCCGTGATTGTTATGCCAGAAAATACGCCGCTACTCAAAGTTGATGGCACTAAGGCAATGGGTGCGGAAGTAGTGCTTGTGGGCAAGAATTACGATGAATCCTATGCTTATGCGCTTAAGCTTGCTAAAGATCGTAATCTCACATTTATTCACCCATTTGCCGATGCAGAGGTTATGGCAGGGCAGGGTAGTATCGCGCTTGAGATGATAGAAGAGCAAGATCTTGATATCGTGGTGGTGCCAGTAGGTGGTGGTGGGCTTATTAGCGGTATAGCAAGTGCGTATAAGGCATTAAGCCCAAAAACAAAAGTAGTAGGTGTCAATGCCAAAGGAGCAAATGCCTTAATGAAGAGCTTTCATGCGCATCAGATTCTCAATTCTCAATCTGTGCGAACTATAGCTGATGGGATCGCTGTGCGTGATGTGAATGAGGGCGTGTTTGAGTGCGTATTAGAGGGTGTTGATGATATGGTGGAAGTTGATGATGAAGAGATAGCGAGTGCAATTTTATTTTTGCTAGAATCTCAAAAGCTCGTAGTAGAGGGTGCTGGTGCAGCAAGTGTTGCTGCGCTTTTGCATCATAAACTAAATCTCAACCCCTCTTTGAAAGTCGGAGCAGTTTTGAGTGGGGGCAATATCGATGTAACAATGCTAAATATGATTATTGAGCGTGGTTTGTTTAAATCTGATAGAAAAATGAAGCTAGAAGTTGTCCTTATAGATAAGCCAGGAAGCTTACAGAATCTCACAAATATTCTTACAAAGGTTGGGGCGAATATTGTCCAAATAAATTATGATCGCACACCTACGAGCTTGGAATATGGCGATGTGCTTATCACAATGGCATTAGAGATAAAGGGCAGGGAGCATAAAG
The DNA here is from genome assembly GCF_900198655.1 of Helicobacter equorum. Taxonomy (GTDB): domain Bacteria; phylum Campylobacterota; class Campylobacteria; order Campylobacterales; family Helicobacteraceae; genus Helicobacter_F; species Helicobacter_F equorum. Next base: position 16,381 of record NZ_FZPO01000015.1, read on the forward strand.
AATCTGTGCTAAAAAGCCTCTTGGAGTGTGGCTATAAATTTAGTGAAGTGATATAGTGTGATATAACTTCTAAGAATCTAGCTTTCTTATTTATGGAGTCTTTGCATTCATAGTGTGTAGGATATGAGTAGCGGTGTCAATATCTTTGGTGATTTGGTTTTTGAGGGATTGTAAAGTATCAAAATGCCTATTTTCTCGGATTTTTTGCACAAACCCTAGTGTGAGATGTGGTGGCAGTGTAGGGATAGAGCGTCCTAAAATATGTGTTTCTATGCTAAATTCTCTATCTGTGCTTAAGCGATTGCCCACAAAACTTACACTCTCATACCATGTCTCATCGATTTTACACATACTTGCATACACACCATCTTGGGGTAATATGTAGTTATTGCATACAAGATTGATTGTTGGGTAGAGTTCGCGTGAGCCAATATTTTGCCCTGTGGTTGTGTGAGTATGTATCGTGTAGATTCGCCCTAGCAAAAGATTGGCAATATGAATATTACCTGTGGTGATACATTCTTTGATAATGCTTGAATGCACGCCAAGATCATGAATTTTGTATTCTGGCACGATGATAATTTCTTTATCCGTACAGAGTGTGTAGAGATCAGAAGCACTAAATTTTCTATCTTTGCCAAACTTAAAGTCATAACCTACCACAATGCGCTTTAATGCTCTAAAGTGTCGTGTGAGAAATTCGACAAATGCTTTGTCACTTAGGTTTTTTATGCGTGCAAGATCGACATAAAATATAGGTATGGTAGTGTGAGATTCTTTGTGTGGTGTAAGCATACGAGGAGCTTGCGTGTGGATACATAAAATTGCACCTTGAGAATCTAAATGCTCCAAAAGCTTAAAATGTGCAAGATGCATACCATCAAACTTGCCAATGGCAAGAGAAGTAATCTCATTTGAGTTGTGCGAGGATAAAGTATTCAGCATTCCCTTCCTTTCCTAAGATATTACTTTTGTGTAGTATGCAAGTATGTGTTTGAGAGAGTAGGGCACAAAATTGTTCTAGATTTTGTTTGATAAGATTTTCATCTTGTAACACGCCTTTTTTGTTGCGTTTGGCATCTTTGCCTACTTCAAATTGTGGCTTAAACAGCAAGAGTAGATATGGAGCTCTAAAGCGCAATATTGAGGGTAAAATAAGGCGTAGCGAGATAAAGCTTACATCACAAGTGATGAGATCAAAATTTATAGTTGAGTGAAAATCGCGAATATCACAATTTTCAAAAAGACTTATGCGTGAATCTTGCCGTAGTGTAGGGTGGAGTTGTGCATTTCCGACATCAACGCACACGATATGTTTGGCACCAGATTCTAAGAGGACTTGCACAAAGCCTCCTGTGCTAGAACCTATGTCTAGGATTGTGCTATGAGCAATTTGCAAGGGTGCATTCAATGTGGAGAGATATGTAAGAAAATCTTGGAGCTTGTATCCCGCACGGCTTACTAGATGAGCTTTGATTTCTAAATATATGGGATCAAGTGGCGTATCGCTAGGTTGGATTATCATTGAGGGTTTGGTAAGTAATGTATTTTTATAACAAACCTTGCGAGCTAAAATCGCCTCTTTTGCTTTTTGCCTACTTTGAAAATATCCCATTGTATGCAAGAGAGAATCTAAGCGCATTAGTGAAGCTTGCTTTTTAACACAGGATAGCCAAAGTCAAAAGTCATGCTTCCTACATCTTTGATTGTTGCTTGGAGTTTCATTGTTTCTCTGTGTTTTTTACTTATGCTATCAAATTCCACGACAAATATTGTATTATATGGGTTTTTGGGACGCAAAATATCGGTGTATTGATGAGGATTTAGGCGCGTTACGAAAAGAGATTCCATGTGAATATCATGTGAAAGAAGTGCAAAAGAGAGTTTGCTTTGGATTTTGGGATCGGGCTTTTTTTCATACAATTCTATGAGAAATACTTCACGTGGGTTGCTGATATGATCTACATCATTTAGATATGTTGCAACAGCAACAAAGGGCGTATATTTGCCCTCTATAATCTCAGCCTTGCGTGATGCTTGGACTTTGCGTTCCAAGCGTTTTTCTTGCGTGATATCGGTATTTTTTGCAGAAGGTATGAGAGAATATGTGCTCACATCGCTACATCCACTACAAATGAGAATACATAAAACACAAGCAAGGCTACGCATTAACTCTTAAACCATGATTTGATTTTGGCAAAGCATTGATCTAGGGCGTTAAGATGTGGAGCGCTCTCATTTCCAAAGCTCTCATGTAATTTTTGAAGTAATTCTTTTTGCTCAGCAGTAAGTTTTTTGGGATAGATAATGGTAATTTGTGCTACAAATTTTCCATATGCGGAGGTATTGAGGATTTTTACTCCTTGATTTTCAAATACAAATTGTGCACCATCTTTGGCATTACTTGGAAGGTTTAGCTCTAGCTCGCCACGTAGGGAAGGGATTTTGATACTTTGACCTAACAGCACGGAAGTAAAAAATACTGGAACTTCTATATAGATATTTTCGCCATCACGGATAAAGTTTTCATCATCATCAGCGTGAATCTGCAAGAATAAATCACCCCTTTTGCCATTTTTATCAGCATGTCCTCTACCTTGTAAGCGGATTCTATTGCCACTATCTACGCCCTCTGGGATTGTAACTTCAAAGCTTTCTTCTTTGTTTTCGTAACCTTTGCCCTTACATGCTGGGCAATTCTCAACCTTTTTCTCCCCTGTGCCACCGCATGCGCTACAAGTTTGTGCAAAGGTTACAAAACCCTGTCGTATGTAGGTTTTTCCCTCACCTCTACACGCACTACAAGTTTGGAGTTTGCCACCTTTTGCACCTGTGCCATTACATTTTTGACACGAGACTTTGTAAATATTTTTGATTGTTTTTGTGCAACCAAACACTGCCTCTTTGAAGCTTAGACGGAGCTCTTGGAGTGCGTGTAGATCCTCACCTCTTTTTGTCCGTGTGCTTCCCCCGCCAAAAAAGCTCTCAAAAATACTTCCAAAGCCCTCGAAAATATCACCAAAACCTTGTGCGCCACCGCTACCATTTAAGCCTTCTTTGCCGTATCGATCATAGATTGCGCGTTTGTTTTCATCACTAAGCACTTCATAGGCTTCGTTGATAAGCTTAAATCTCTCTTCTGCATCTTTGTCATCGGGGTTTCTATCAGGGTGGTATTTGAGTGCGAGTTTGCGGTAGGACTTTTTGATGCTTTCTTTATCACTTGTGCGTGTAACTTCTAGCACTTCATAGTAATCTAGGCTTTCCATTGGTATAATACTCCTTGAGAATAAAACTAAAAATTGTAGCAAAAGAAAACTAAAAAAAATATGTGGGAGGGAAAATGAATACCTACAAAATGGGGTTGCAGTCTTTTTTTGCACTTGTGGAAGCATTAGAGCAAATCCCAGCTATTGGCAAAAAAAGCGCACAAAAAATCGCACTCACTTTAAGCATAGAGGATAAATTTTTGGGATTAAAAGTTGCTCATATGCTTGAAGAAGCCACACGCAATGTGCGTATTTGTGAGAAATGTCTAGGATTAAGCGAATCTGAAGTCTGTGAGATTTGTTTGGATTCTGCACGGGAAAATGGGGAATTGTGTATCGTAGCGCACCCAAAGGATATTTTTACGATAGAAGCTATTGGGGAATTTAGGGGTCGGTATTTTGTGCTAGATTCAAAGGCACACATGCAAGATATTGATTTTGCACTCTTGGCTAGGCGTATAGAATCTGAAAATATTGTTGAGGTAATTTTTGCGCTTTCGCCCACACTTGCAAATGAAGCGATTATGCTTTTTGTCGAAGATGCATTGCAAAATACTAATCTGAGATTCACGAAAATCGCACAGGGTGTGCCAACAGGCATTGGTTTAGATTCTATTGATCAGCTTTCTTTGTCTCGAGCCTTGAGCGCTCGAGTAAAAATTTAGCAAATTTAAGGCTTATATAAGTCCTAATTTAGGTAGAATTCTAAGGTTATTTCATCAAAAAGGGAGACGAAAATGAAAAAGTTAGTATTGCTTATTGCAGCAGGTTGTGTAAGTATGGCATTGGCGACTGAAGCACCAGCTATTTTCAAAAAATGTGTAAGTTGCCATGGAGCTGATGGTAAGAAAACAAGCTTTGGCAATGATGCTATTGCTGGATTGGATAAAGCTAGAATCATCGAGGATTTGAAAGGTTACAGAGCTAAGACACTTAATCGTCATGGTAAAGCAAACCTTATGAATCCAAATGCAGCTAATCTTACAGATGATCAAATCGAAGAGCTTGCAACTTATATTTCTAGTTTGCCAAAATAATTCTTTGAGCCGGGGGATTTCCTCTGCTCTGTGCATAGATTTCTTACATGTCAGAAATTCTTTTAGATTCTCAAGCTTTTTTTCATAATCTTACATATATTTCAGAATATCTTCATACGCATTCTACATCCACAAAATTAGCCCTGGTTCTTAAAGACAATGCCTATGGACATGGGTTGAGAGAGATTGCGAGCCTAGCTAGAGAATTTGGTGTGCAAGATGTTTTTGTGAAGACATATGATGAGGCACAGATCGTGCGAGAGTTTTTTGGCTCTATTACGATTTTATATGGTGAACCAAAGGAGGTGTTAGCGCCTAATATGGCGATTGCAATCAATAATAAAGAGATCTTGCATTCGTTGGCATACGGAAGCAAGGTTGAATTAAAAGTCAATACTGGAATGAATCGTAACGGAATCGATCCTAGCACATTAGAGGAATACATCACATTAATCACTCAAAATGGCTTACAACTTTTTGGCGTATTCACGCATAATGGGTATGGTGATGATTTAGATGATGACTTTGAGATAGGGTGTGAAAATTTTGAAAATATTAAAACCGCAGTGTTGCACATTTGTAAGAAGCTTGGCATAGAGAAACCACGCTTTCATGGGCTTAATTCTTCTGGCACCTTGCGATCAAATACTATCACAGATGATTTAGTGCGTGTGGGGATTGGCGCATATGGATATCTTCAATCAGAGGCCACACCCCAAGTTGCTTGTGCGCTTAAACCTGTAGCATCCTTATGGGCAGATAGAATCTCATCTAAAATGTTGCCAAAAGGTGCAAAAATAGGCTATGGTGGTAAAAGTGTGCTACAAAAAGAGAGTATAGTAAGTACATATGATGTTGGATATGGTGATGGATTTCCTCGCGTAAATGAACACACAGATCTGTATACCGCCTGTGGGAAGAGGATCTTGGCGCGCACTTCCATGGATTGTTTTTCGTGTGTGAGTGATGCACCTAGAATCTGTGTTTTTGATAATGTAATGCCCATAGCAAAGGCATTTAATACGATTAGCTATGAAGTGCTTACACATCTCTCGCCATTTATTAAACGCACAATAGTGAGGAAATAATGAAATTAGCGGTTTTTGATTTTGATTCAACTTTGATGGATGGTGAAACGATAGATTTTTTGGCAAGAGAATGTGGCGTGGAAGCACAAGTTGCAGCTATCACGCATAGAGCTATGAATGGAGAATTAGATTTTTATGAAAGTCTTAAAAATCGTGTGCGTTTGCTTGCTGGATTGGCTGAATCTAGGGCGCGAGAAATTTGTGAGAATTTGCCACTTATGTTAGGTGCACAAGAGATTATACAATTTTTGCAAAGCCATGGTTATAAAGTGGTGTGTTTTAGTGGCGGTTTTAGTTTTGCCACAAGACATTTTGTAAGAATTTTGGGACTTGATGGCGAGTTTAGTAATATCTTGCATACAAAGGCTGGTGTTTTAAGTGGTGAAGTTGGTGGCGAGATGATGTTTGGAGATTCTAAGGGCGTTATGTTGGCAAGGTTACAGCATTTGCTTGGCGTGAGTGTGCAAGATACGCTTTGTGTGGGTGATGGAGCAAATGATATAAGTATGTTTGCCTATGCGGATACGCGTGTGGCATTTTGTGCTAAGGAAGTATTACAACAAGCAGCAAATATCGTTATCGAGCAAAAGGATTTGCGTGCTATCATTCCTCTCTTAGAACAAGCATATAAGGTGTAGATTCTAATTTTAGTTATAGAATCTATGATGCATATGCCAAAACCCTAAGGATTGCAAAAATGGAGATTGTCCCATATTTGACAAACGATACACATGTAATTACATTTTTGCTTCTACTCTTGCGTTTTAGCGGTGTGTTTGCGTTTTTCCCTTTTTTTGATAATCAAATGATTTCTCCAAGTATTCGTGGGGCGATGATATTTTTTATGGCTGTCTTGTTTTATCCTCTTGCACATTATGAGTTGGGGCAGATTTCTGTTATTGTATTAATAGTCGCAGGACTTTTTGAGTTGATGTTGGGATTTTTGGCTGGGATTATGTTACAAATTGTGTTTGCAATGATTAGCTTTAGTGGAGAGCTTATGAGCTTTTCTATGGGGCTTACTATGGCAAGCGCTTATGATCCTATCAGTGGTTCACAGCGTCCTATTGTAGGGCAACTACTAAGTGTTTTGGCTCTACTTATTGCATTAAATCTTGATTTTCATCATGTAATTTTGCAACTTGTTGCTCATAGTTTAGATTCTGTGCCTCTTGGGAGCTTTATTTTTGGCGATAATAGTGTAGGTTATTATGTGAAGGCATTGAGTAATTTTTTTGTAGTTGGTTTTTCTATGGCATTTCCAATTTTAGCCATTATTTTGTTTTCAGATATTATTTTTGGAATGATTATGAAAACCCATCCACAATTTAATCTTTTAGCAGTCGGCTTTCCGATTAAAATTGCTATCGCATTTGTTGTGCTTATTGTCGTGTTGCCTTCTATATATGTGCATTTTAAGCGCGAGATTGAAGAAGCATTGTTTGCCATAGGAAAGATGTTTTAATAAAAACTTTAGAGGTATCTTAGGGTAAAACTTTAAGAGATTCTTAGTATTTTTATAGTACAATCCCACCTTCATTTTTACACAAGGAATCATCAATGAGAACCGAAGAAATTGCTGCTAAGGCATTAGAGAAACTTGATAATGATCGTTATGTTCTTTCAAATTTGCTTTTTGCGCGTATCAAGGAGCTTGGAGCAGGGGCTACACCGCTTGTAGATATGAAAGTTTCTAAACATAAACTTGCTGATATTGCAATGCGTGAGATAGCTGAAGGCAAGGTTGTGTTTGAGAGTATCGAGCAGGTTCCTACAAATAGATAACTTTTTATAAGGCAGATATTGTGAGTTTTTTTTCTCGTATAGGAGAGATTGATACCATAGAATCTGCCACGCAAACACTACAAGAATTTACAAATATTACTCCAACGATTCAAAAAGCTATTGGCTGTGCCACACATTACCATCAAGGACAATTTAGAAAAAGTGGCATTCCTTATATTATTCATCCTATGTGTGTGGCGTGCATTGTGGCATTTTATGGTGGTGATGAGACAATGGTATGCGCTGCGTTATTGCATGACGCAGTCGAAGATACACAATGTAGCCTTGAATTCGTGCAGGCAGAATTTGGCTGGGATGTGGCGCATTTAGTCGATGCTTTGACAAAAATTGTGGAGATTCGCAAAGAGGAATTTGGTGGAAGCTATGATAAAAAACTTGTTGCTTCCGCACTTTCTTTCCGTAAAATGCTCTTAATTTCTATCCAAGATATACGCGCGTTTGTCATAAAAATTTGCGATAGAATGCACAATATGCTAACCCTTGATGCTTTGCCTCATGACAAACAAGTGCGTATCGCTGAAGAGACGCTTGTCGTGTATGCACCTATTGCACATAGACTTGGGATTTCTTCACTCAAATCAGAACTTGAGGATCGCTGTTTTTATTATCTTTTTCCTAAAGAATATGAGCAGATTGACACATATATTAAAACACACTATCAATCTATTAGTCTTAAGCTTAACTCATTTACAGATTCTGTGCGCACACTTTTGCAACGCAATGGTTTTGGCGATGGTGATTTTGAGATAGAATATCGTATCAAGCGATATTATTCAATTTATCTCAAAATGCAACGCAAAGGTGTGGCTATCGATGAAATTTTGGATTTATTGGCGGTGCGTATTCTTGTAAAGACTCCATTGGAATGCTATAAGGCGTTGGGGATTTTACACCTTAGTCTAAAGCCTGTTGTCTCCAGACTTAAGGATTATATTGCAATCCCAAAAGAAAATGGCTATCAAACAATTCATACGACTATTTTTGATAAATCTAGTATTTTTGAGGTGCAAATTCGCACTTTTGATATGCATAAAACGGCGCAATATGGTATCGCTGCGCATTGGAAATATAAAAGTGGTGGGCGCGAACCTAGCTTAAGTTGGGTGCAAAATCTCCAGCATCAAGAGAGTTCTATCGAGGAGTTTTATGAGCTTGTCAAGAATGATTTGTATCGTGAAGATCTTGTGGTATTTTCACCTGCGGGGGATACCTATAGTCTGCCTGTTGGTGCATTGGTGTTGGATTTTGCGTATGCTATTCATACAGATGTCGGTAATCGCGCTGTAGGCGCATATGTCAATCACCAAAAAGTTTCGCTTTTGCAACCCCTTAAAAATAGCGATATTGTGCGTATCATAGTCGCAAATGATGATGAGGTGATAAAACCGCGTTGTAGCTGGATAGATGCGCTTAAAACATCAAAAGCAAAAAGTCAGCTCAAGCTTCAATGCCACGCGCGTCTTAAAGAGGTCGATAAGAGGGCGGCGATAAATATTTTGGCAACAATGTTTGAGCGCACCCCAAAGGCTATTGAGGAATTCTTGCATCAACAGAATCTAGATTCTGAAGTATATAAGGTTATGCGCGATAGAGGCTTTTTTAAAAATATCAAAAATCACGCTAGAGATTTTTATCAAAAACGCAGGGTATTTTTTGGTCTTTTTAAAAGCAACCGCTTCAAAGTGCGCCAAATCAAGCTTGATAACATTGTGGCATTTAGCAATTTTGCCATTAGTGAGGCGATTTTTGATTATTGTTGTCATCCAAAATATGGTGATGGAATCTTGGCGATTAAAAATGGCACGAAGCTTTATATTCATCACAAACTTTGTAGTCGTATAGAATCTGATATGGCAGATGGTGTAGATATGGTGTTTGTGCAATGGCTAGAAAGTCAAAAGTACAATTACAAAATTCTTGTAGCACTTGAGGATAAAAAAGGCGCTATTGCAAGATTTTTGACAACTTTAGCAAAATATCAATGTCGCGTAATTCGAGTGAATTACGATAGAATGAATAATGAATTTGCAAGTTTGTGTGAGGTGTATATACAAAGTATCGATAATGACATCAAGCCACTCAAAAATGCTATAGAGCAGCAACATAAAATTATCGAGTTTAGTGCGCTAAAAGATGCATATTCATGAGATTAATATTTAGGAGATAGAGGCATGGAGAATTTTGAACGACGATTAGATTCTTCACAATTAGAAAACTTACATAAGGCAATGCGTGAAATTGAGCGAGGGATTGTAGAATTTATTGGTGCAGACTATATTCGATCGCTTATTGCGAGATTTTTCCTCACAGGAGAGAGATTTATTGTAAAAGCGGGTTTTGATCCTACTGCACCAGATTTGCATTTGGGGCACACTGTGCTTATCCAAAAACTTGCTACATTTCAGCGTTATGGTGGTTTGGTGAAGTTTCTTATTGGAGATTTTACGGCAACAATTGGTGATCCAACGGGCAAAAGCGAAACAAGAAAACCACTTAGCACAGAGCAAGTAGAACAAAATGCACTCACATATAAAGAACAAGTTTTTAAGATCTTGGATCCCAAATATACACAAGTATGTTTTAATTCTCAATGGATTAGTAAGCTTGGTGTAGAGGGACTTATTGCCCTTAGCTCGAAATTTTCTGTAGCAAGAATGTTGGAGCGCGATGATTTTGCTAAGCGATATAAAAATAATCAGCCCATTTCTATGGTGGAATTTCTCTATCCACTCTTGCAGGGTTATGATTCTGTAGCATTAGAATGTGATATAGAACTCGGAGGGAATGATCAAAAGTTTAATTTGCTTGTGGGACGAAGTTTGCAGAGAGCATATGGACTTAATAAAGAGCAAAGTGTGCTGACTGTGCCACTTTTAGAGGGCTTAGATGGTGTGAATAAAATGAGTAAATCTCTAGGCAATTATATAGGTGTCACACAAGATTCAAACACTATGTATGCTAAGATTCTCAGCATTTCTGATACCTTAATGTGGCGATATTATGAGTTGCTTTCTGCTAAAAGCCTTGAAGAGATAGCTACACTTAAAGCGCAGGTAGAAGATGGCACACTTCATCCAAAGACTGCAAAAGAGATTCTTGCGCTAGAAATTACAGAGTGTTATCATACAAAAGAACTCGCATATAGCGCAAAAGAAGAATTTGATAATGTGTTTGCCAAAGATGAGATTCCAAGTGATATAGAAACATTTAGTTTTGAATCTGGAGAGTGGATTTGCAAAATTGCACTAGATTGTGGACTTTCTCCCTCTACATCACAAGCAAGGCGTGATATTAAGGCAGGTGCGCTAAAATTAAATAAGCAAAAAATAAGCGATGAAAATTTAAAATTAGATAAGGGCGAGTTTATCTTACAAATTGGCAAGAGGCGTTTTGCTAAAATACTCATCAAATAACTAAGGACTACAATGCAGTTAAAACCTATCAAAATTGGAAAACACATCATCAAGTATCCTATATTCCAAGGTGGTATGGGCGTGGGTATAAGTTGGGATAAACTAGCCGGTAGCGTCTCAAAAGAGGGTGCATTAGGTATCGTAAGCGCTGTAGGCACTGGGTATTATAAACAAATGCACTTTACACAAAAGCTTGTGAATCTTAAACCATTTGAAGCAATTAATTTTTACTCCAAACAAGCACTCCAAGAGATCATTAGAAATGCTCGAAAGCTTTGTGGAGATAATCCACTTGGGGTAAATATTTTGTATGCGATTAATGAATATGGTCGTGTAGTGCGTGATGCATGTGAGGCTGGAGCAAATATTATCGTTACAGGTGCGGGATTACCTACAAATATGCCTGAGTTTACCAAAAACTTCTCTGATGTGGCACTTGTGCCTATTGTATCATCAGCTAAGGCATTGCGTATTATTTGTAAGCGTTGGAAAGATCGTTATGCAAAGATTCCTGATGCAGTGATTGTAGAAGGTCCTTTGAGTGGCGGACATCAAGGCTTTAGCTATGAAGATTGTTTTAAGCCAGAGTGTCAGTTAGAGGCTATTCTTCCAAAAATTGTGGATGAAGCAAAACAATGGGGGGATATTCCAGTCATCGCTGCAGGTGGCGTATGGGATAGAAAAGACATTGATACGATGATAAGCCTTGGTGCAAGTGGCGTGCAAATGGGCACGAGGTTTTTGGGCTCTTTGGAGTGTGATGCGCAAGCATATAGAGACATTATGCCAAAGATTACTAAGGATGACATTGTGCTTATTAAATCCCCTGTGGGTTATCCTGCTAGGGCGATTAAAATGGGTGTTTTGGAGCGGCTAGAAGAAGGAAATGCACCTAAGATTCGTTGTGTGAGTAATTGTGTTTCACCATGCCATAGAGGACAAGAAGCTAAAAAAGTGGGATATTGTATTGCAGATTCATTAGGGGCAGGTCATTTGGGCGATCGTGTAAATGGCTTATATTTTACCGGCGCTAATGGATACAAAATTGAAAAGATTCAGAGTGTGAAAGAAATTATCACAGAGCTTGTTAGTGATGTGTGATGCAAAAACTCCTGTGTATTGTAGTATTTCTAAGCACATTTCTTAGCGCTCAAACTTATAAGATTCTGGGGCTTGTGCCATTTGGTGATTATAATCTTAAGATTATTTTTGATCAGGATATTAGTGCTCTTAAGTTTGATGAAAAAAAACTCCAAGATGGGCGCATATTTGTGGATTTGGAATCTGTCCTTGTAGTACCAAAAAAGAGTTTTATCTTTAAAGATAATTCTATGATTAATGTCGCACAAAACACTCCTAGTGTTGTGCGCATTGTTATAAAACCTACAAGAACCTACACTATTGCTAAAGAAGCTCAAAATCTCTATATTCGTATGAGCAAATCTTTGTCACAAATACATACTACAACGACTACAATCTCCCCTGCCTCTGTTGCTCCCTCATCTTTTGTTGCTAAGAAAAAAATCGTCATAGATCCTGGACATGGGGGCAAGGATTGTGGAGCTATGGGTGTGGCTAAGGTATGCGAAAAGGTCATCGTGCTAGAAGTGGCAAAATACCTTCAAGCTGAGCTTAAAAAACGCGGATATATCACACATATGACCCGCGAGAGCGATCGATTTATTGATCTTATTGATCGCACAAAGTTTGCTAATGATAAAGGCGCGGATTTGTTTATTTCTATACACGCTAATTCTATCCCTGTAGGCAAAAAATCCCCAAGTGGCATAGAGACATATTTTTTATCAACAAATCGTAGCCAAAAAGCTCTCAAGGTTGCTGAAGCCGAAAATATAGGGGATATAGCAACAATGAATTATTTTTCCAAACAAACCTTTTTGCATACGATTAATAATCATCGTCTTATTGCCTCTAGTAAACTTGCGATAGATATTCAAGCTGGAATGGTAGATTCTGTGCGGACAAAATATAAAAATATCGTTGATGGTGGTGTCAGAGATGGTCCATTTTGGGTTTTGGCTGGAGCACTTATGCCATCTGTGCTTATTGAAATAGGATATGTCTCACATGCAAATGAGGGCAGACTTTTGATAAATAAAGAATATCAAAAGCTTTTGGCTCTTGGCATTGCTGATGGTATCGAAGATTATTTAGAGAAAAACTAAAAAGGAGAGGCTTTGAGAATTAGTAATAATCTTTTGGGTGCTATCATTTCTTGTGTGTTTTTTGCATTATTTTCTTGGATCGCGATACTTCTTATAAGTTCTAGATTCTTTGATACATTTTCATATATCTTTTTTGTTTTTATCCGTGATCAAGGCTTATTTTCATTTTTGACAAATACGATCTTGTTTTGTGGTGCACTCATAGCCTTGGGATTTTTAATCGTCGCAAGTTGGTATAAAAAGCTCGATGTATGGCTTTATGCCTTTGCGCTTGGTATGTGTGTGGTATGTGTGTATATCGTAGCTTTTTGTGCAAGTATAGAGATGAAGCCTCACGAACTTACTGATTTATTGCTCATAGAATCTAGCATTGATCATCGCAGTATGATAGAAAGCCTTTGGGATTATAAGTTGCGTATTATGCTAAGCCTTGTTGTGTATGTATTTTTTATCTTTATGCCTCTTATTTTTGGTATTTTGCACCTTGTACCAAATACCAAAACTTATACAGGTTGGCTACTTGATATTACGCAACCTTCATTCAATACTATAGTGATTGCTCTGTTTGCTTGCGCCTTTCAACCGTTTTATTTTAAACAAAATGCCTATGATTATATTGATTTGGCGTTATTTGTGGCAGGTATCACACTTTTCTTTGTTGTATTGGTGCGTCAAAAACATACACTAAACTTTTATGGATATAGTAATCTTGCTATTTTAATTTTTGGTGTAGTGCTTGTAGCTCTTTGCTCAAATATTCTTGCAAGCTCTGATCAATATTTTTCTGTGCGTTATACGTTGTATGCTTTTGTATTTATTGTGTGGTGCGTAGAATGTATGTATAATTACATAACTTATGATGAAGATTAACCTCACTAAATTTGGTATTTTTTTTGCTTTTTATGTGGGATATTGTGTAAAGGAGTGGGCTATGAAAAAAATGATTATATGCATTATGTGTGTTTTTGGTATTGCGTATGCAGAGCCAGAAAACTCTACAGATGCAACTATCAAGCAGGAATCTTCCATTTCTAACAATGTAGCCCAAAATACAGATCTTATCAACACAGATTCTCAAAACACTGCAAGTATGCCCTATGATGATTTTGTTGCCACGATGCAAAATGCTAATGCGTCATTAAACTCTGCTATGGCATTTGCAAAAATGGGAGATTATGGCAAGGCTTTGGAGCTTTTTACACAGGCTTGTAGGGGTGGAAATGCTGCTGGATGTTTTGGGAGTGGGCTTATTTATATGTATGGTATGACTACAGGAGTGCCCGAACCAGATACAGCTGTGAAGTTTTATGTTCAAGCATGTGCTGGTGGCGATAATGTAGCTTGTGCGAATCTCGCTCTTGCCTATGATAATGGCGAAGGAGTGAAGCAAGATAAGGCACAGGCTCATGAATTGTATGTAATTGCTTGTGCGGGTGGAGATGGATTGGCTTGCACAAATTTGGGTTGGATGTATGCTAATGGTGTAGGGACTAACAAAGATTACGCTAAAGCTATGGAAGCATATCGCGCAGCGTGCACTTTTGGAAATGATCTGGGTTGTTATAATCTTGGTTTGATGACAAATACGTATAATGTGTATGGTATGACAAAAGATGCGATGGGTATCGTTGAGATGAATTATGTGGCGTGTGAGCAGGGAGATATCGTAGCGTGTGGAAATCTAGGCTATCTGTATGCTACAGGTCAAGAAGGTGCGACACAAAACTATTTTTACGCAGCTAAATATTTTACCACGGCGTGTGATGGTGGGCATATGCAAAGTTGTAATAATCTTGGAGTTTTGTATGATGGTGGTTTTGGTGTAAAGCAAAATAAAGCAAGAGCCATAGAGCTTTTTGGGCTTGCGTGTGAGTATGGGATACAAGGTGCTTGCACGAATTATTCACTTATGCTTGAGAAGGGCGGACTTAATAATGGAGGCATGAATAGTCTTTTTGGCATGTAATAAAAAATCCCTAAGAGATTCTATGAAACATGGTGATTTTTGGGGTATTTTGGTATCAAGATAAGGATAAGATGTGTTACGTTTTTATACAATTATTAGGCATTATTCTCTCACAATTGCCATACTTGGTGTTATTTATGGCTTAGCTGTTAATGAGCAGTTGGGCAAACTTTGTGCAGGTGTCGCGATTTTGCTTTTTGGTATGCTTTTTTTAAGCGATGGTTTTAAGGTATTTTCTGGAGGTGTTTTGGAAAAAACCTTAACAAATTCAACCAAAACATCATTACGGAGTATCATTTTTGGCACGATTGTAACAACACTTATGCAGAGTTCTAGTCTTGTCTCTGTGCTTTCTATATCATTTGTGAGCGCAGCACTTATTAGTTTAGTGCAAGGTATTGGTGTGATCTTTGGAGCGAATCTAGGCAATACTACAGGTTCGTGGTTGATTGCTGGGGCTTCTTCCATTAATATTTCTTCTTTGGCATTACCGCTTATTGTAGGTGGATTATTGTTTAATTTTCAAAAATCTAGTTCCTACAAAGGTGTAGGTAAAATCCTTGCTGGGCTCGGATTTTTCTTTCTTGGAGTCTTTTATATCAAGTTAGGTTTTGAGGGATTTAAAGATGTGGTGAATTTCTCTCAATATAAACTTGAGGGGTATAGAGCCATTGTAGGTTTTATTTTCATTGGCGCATTAATAACGGCAGTTATCCAAAGCTCACATGCTACACTTGCTATCATTATTACTGCCTATACACAATCTCAAATTGGCTATACAGATGCACTTGCTGCTACACTTGGTACGAGCGTGGGTGGTGTGGTAACCGCGCTTGTGGCTTCTTTTAGCACCAATATCAATGGCAAGAGATTGGCGGTAGCAAACTGCATATTTAACTTTGTTACAGTGTTGATTGTAGTAGTCTTTTTTTCTTATTTTGTGCAGATTAATAATGCTATTTCAGATATTATTGGGTTGGAGACAGATTCTATTTTGCGTCTTGCAGTGTGGCACACACTTTTTAATTTCTTTGGGGTGGTGTTATTTATTATGTTTATTCCTCGCATTGCAGAATTTCTTACTACTTTGATTAAGGGACATGGCACGCAAGATACTACACCGCTTTTTATTAGTGATGCTTTATTGCCCTATAAAGACACAGCCATTTATGCATTAGAAAATGAGGTAAAACACCTCTATGATAATGCTTTTGCTATTATTGCGCACACCACAGGATTTTCACGCACCGATATCCGATCCGATATACCTATTAAAGAATTGCTTACAAAGCGTGAATGGTTTAGGCGTGAGTTTGATGTATCAGAATTTTATAACACACAGATAAAATCACTTTTTAATGCCATTATGGACTTTTCTACCAAGCTTCAAACATTTGTGCAAGATCCAGAATATATTAAACGCATTGTGGCGTTACAAATTGCTTCACGCAAGATAGCTGAGGCAACAAAAAATATTAGTTTTTTGCAGAAAAATATGCGTAAAAATGCCCTGGGTTCAAATATAGCCCTACAAGAAGTATATGATGAAATACGATTGGATTTAGCAAATCTCTTGCGTTTTATTGATTATATTAAGCATGCTCCCAAAGAAAAATTAAGTGATGTCAAAATAACACTAAAGCAACAAAAAAAGTTTTTTAAACGACAAGATAAGGAAGCATTTGTTGTGGTCCAGTCTCTTATTTATCAGAAATCCATTAACACCGCAGAGGGGACATCATTACTCAATGATTTGGCATTTAGTCATAGTGTAGCAAAAGAACTTATTGTGGCAGCAAATTATATTTATGGATTAAGCACAATTAGGACTATTAAAAAAATGCAACACTCTTTGCATTAATTTTTAACAAAGGATTTATATACGACGGACATTTTATAATCTTATTAATGGTTTTGTGTTGACATTGCTTATTTCTTTGAGTAGTATGTATGTCGCTTCGTGTGAATTTATGGTGCATTATCATATTTCACCTTTGATTATTGGCGTGCTTTTGGGTATCCTCGCCTCATCTTTGTATCATCATTCCAAAAGCTCTTGTGACACAGGTGTAGTTTTTAGTGCCAAAAAGCTTTTACGCTTAGGGATTATCTTGTATGGATTCCGTGTGAGTTTTGATGGTATTATGAGTGTGGGATTATCGGGAATGCTTATTGGTTTAAGTGTTGTGGTTGGAATCTTGGTAATTGGGACATTCATTGGTGTCAAGGTATTTAAGCTTGATAGGGAGCTTGCACTTCTTGTGAGTGGAGGTAGTGCGATATGTGGTGCTGCTGCTGTCCTTGCTCTAGAATCTAGTATAAAGTCTCAACCCTATAAGGGCATTATCGCAGTAGGAAGTGTGGTAGTTTTTGGGCTTATTTTTATGTTTTTGTATCCTATTGTGTATGCGATTTCTACACTTGGACTTAGTGAGATTCAGTGGGGTGTATATGTTGGTGCGACATTGCATGAAGTAGCAAATGTTGTAGGTGCAGGGAGTGGAATCTCACCTGAGGCTGAAAAAATCGCTGTGATTATAAAGATGATACGCGTTCTTTTGCTCATACCTGTGCTTCTTGTATTGCCATTGTTATTTTCTACTACGCCAAGTGGATCAAAACGCAAATTAGATATTCCGTGGTTTGTCTTTGGCTTTTTAGGGGTAGTCACTATCAATTCTCTTTTTGTATTGCCACAATGGCTTGTTACTAGTGGTGAGTTAAGTTCTACATTTTTACTTGTAATGGCAATGAGCGCACTTGGCTTACAAATTGACTTTAAGAAATTTGTAGATTCTGGGGATAAGGCATTTGGTTTAGCCTTTGTATTGGCGATATTATTGATAGTTGGCGGTTATGCTTTGGTGTATTTTTGTGTTTAGCGAGTTTTGCTTTTTAGGCTTCCAAAGCTTACACTAAAACTTTTTGATTGCTTTGGGGGAGGGAATGGATAAGTTTCTAACTCCCTAAGTGTAGCATCGAGTGCTTCATCAAATGCGCTATCAAGGGTATAGCGTTTGACCATGTAGTGCATTTTGCCTTGTTCACTAATTTCAAAGACCACAATACCCTCTAAGTCTAGTGTAAGGAAGCGTGAGCGTTTATCCCAATGCGCAAGTAAAATTTTGCTAATATTTGCAAACCATTCATCGTATTTGCCATCATCTTGTTGTGTGCTTTCATTTTGGATGGTAATCGTAGTGTTAAGATCGTGGAGTCGTTGTTGTAAATCCTTGCTTTGTCGTGCAAGCTCGTTGAATTTTTTTGCATTTTGGGCGTGTTTTTCTCGGTCATCAGCTATTTCTTGTGATTTTGCAAAAGAGTTGGCATCAATTTGTGTAAACATATCTTTTATCCCACTGCCTTCAAGTGGATTGGTAGTAGGAATTTTGGTTTCTTGTTTTGGCGTGAGATCAAGATATGCTTGTATATCAATGGTTTGGATTGTAATTGCAGATTCTTGAAGTGTTGTGTATTTGGTTGGTTGTGTATTAAAAGCTCCTACAAAAGATAGGAGCAGTAAGGCATATAGGCAAAATGCAATTATCCCACTTGCCACAAACATTATGATATTAAAACGCATTTAGGCACCTGTGATGAGCGAAACCTTTAGAAATCCAGATTCTTTGAGGGATTTTAGAACATAGATAACATCATCATAAAGCAAAGATTTATCAGCGCGTATAAAAACAGGGATATTTTTGTCAAAATGTGCACTTTTTAACACAAAATTTTCTCCAAACGTTGCAAGATCATAGACATCATCGCGAATATACACTTTTCTATCTACACTTACGCGTATTTCTAGGATAGAATCTTGAGTAAGTTTTTTGCTTTTTGATCCGCGAGGCAGGGTAATATCTTCTTGATAGGTAATGGTTGGTATGCCTATCATTAAGATAGCTAAAAGGACAAGCATCACATCAACAAGTGGCGTGATATTAAGCTCCGGTTTATCCTCGAGATCGAGCTCTTCTTCTCTCATAGATTACTTCTTTGGGAGCTTAGTATGAGATTGATTTGCATTTGGATACAAACCCCTATGTTATAGGATTTGCGTTTTAGGAGGAGATAAAATGAATACGCTGGAATAGCTGTCAAAATTCCACAAGCAGTAGCTACTAATGCTTTGGAAATTACGGGTGCTATGATATCAAAAGATACATTGCCCCCACCTAGGTGTGAAAAGGCTTCAAGAATCTCTACCACAGTGCCAAAAAGCCCTATAAAAGGTGCAGTAGATGAGACAATACTTAAAAACACGAGTCCTCTTGTTGCTTTTTGCAAAGCCTTAGTTTTCCAAACCTGCAAGAGATCTGAATCTACAGCATTGCGACTAAGTAACAAATCATTTAAAATGGCATTTTTTGGGAGACTAACAGGGCTTGCGGAAAGAAGTGCAACATTATGTTTTTCTCTAGAAAACCAATCACCAAGGGTAAGCGTCTTATAAAGATAGATCCAAAGTGTTATCAGGAAATAAAAGCTAAGCCACCCAAACACTACAATCGTAACTGGATGACTTTGTGCGACAAAGACTAAAAAGGTATTCATGTAAGTTCCACAAACTTGTTAGGTTTAATGCTAAAGAGCATTGATAAGTCTAAAATTTTGTGCGTGCAGCAGTCTCTATGCGAGAAACAACAGAAGAAATCGCAACGCGATCATCACTCGCTTCTTCTAGGAGTTTTCTAGCATTATCAATAGCTGTGGCTACTTGATCTTCATCGCTACCATTGATAGATACAGCACCATCAGCTATTATATCAACTTTATGTGGTGAGACTTCGGCGTATCCCCAATTGATAGCTATGAGTTCCGAATCTCCATTAGATTTACAGATCTCGATAACACCAGTTTTAAGTGATGAAAGCAAGCTACAATGTCCCGGATATACTCCAAATTCTCCTTCACTACCAGGCATTACGACAGATTCTACAGATCCATCGTATATTTTGCCATAAGGGGTTACAATACTTAGCATTAAAGTTTCCATAAAGCCTCCTTATGCACTTGCCTTGAGTTTTTCTGCCTTTTCTAGCGCTTCTTGGATATTACCTACCATATAGAAAGCATTTTCTGGAATATGATCATACTTCCCTGACAAAATACCTTTAAAGCCCTCTAGTGTTTCTTCTAGCGTTACATATTTACCAGGACTTCCTGTAAATATTTCGGCAACGAAAAATGGTTGAGAGAGGAATTTTTCAATTTTTCTTGCTCTATCCACTGTTTGTTTATCTTCTTCAGAAAGTTCATCCATTCCCAAAATTGCAATAATATCTTGTAAGTCTTTGTATTTTTGTAAAATTTGTTGGACACCTGTCGCAATTTTATAGTGTGTTTCTCCCACTACCTGTGGATCAAGGATTCTAGAAGTTGAATCTAGTGGATCAACAGCTGGATAAATACCTTTTTCTGTAAGCTTCCTGTTAAGTACTGTGGTAGCGTCAAGGTGCGCAAATACAGAGGCAGGAGCTGGATCTGTTAAGTCATCAGCTGGCACATATACTGCCTGCACAGAGGTAATAGAACCCTTTTTGGTTGATGTAATGCGTTCTTGAAGTTTACCCATTTCACTCGCAAGCGTTGGTTGATAACCCACTGCTGATGGAATACGTCCTAAGAGCGCAGACATTTCAGCACCAGATTGTGCATATCTGAAGATATTATCAATAAACATAAGCACATCCAAGCCTTTTTCATCTCTAAAGTATTCAGCCATAGTAAGTCCAGTAAACGCAATTCTGTTTCTTGCCCCAGGTGGTTCGTTCATTTGTCCATAGCATAATGCCACTTTGTCTAGTACTCCACCTTCTTGCATTTCGTTATAGAGGTCATTTCCTTCTCTTGTTCTTTCTCCAACACCGGCAAATACAGAATAACCGCTATGTTTATAGGCGACATTGTGGATAAGCTCCATAATAACCACGGTTTTGCCCACACCAGCACCACCAAATAATCCTACTTTACCACCTTTAGAATAGGGTGCAAGTAAATCCACAACTTTTATACCTGTTTCAAACATTTCAGTTTTAGTGCTTTGGTTATCAAAAGTTGGAGCATCTCTGTGGATAGGCCATCTAAGATCTGTATTGAGTGGTTCCCCACCGTCTATCACATCACCTGTTACATTAAAGATTCTACCCAAGACAGCTTCGCCCACTGGCACCTCAATCATCTTACCACGAGCTTTAACACTCCCACCCCTTACTAAGCCTTCTGTCATATCCATAGCAATTGTACGAACACGATTATCACCCAAATGGCCTACTACTTCTAGCACAAGCTTATTTTTTTTACCTTCCACATTGAACTCTACATCTACGGCTTCATTGATGAATGGTAAATACGAATCAAATTCTATATCAACAACTGGTCCCATAATCTGTATAATCTTACCTTGCATATTCTCTCCTCTTTAAGTTTATTTCATTGCCTCAACGCCGGCATTAATTTCAACAAGCTCGGTTGTAATAGATTCCTGACGTGCTTTGTTGTAAGCAATACTAAGGCTCTTTACCAAATCACCTGCATTGCTTGTAGCCGCATCCATAGCCTGCACCCTTGCGCTATGCTCTGCTGCCAAAGAATCTATAAGCGCGTAATACATATTGTATTCCACATATTTTTGTGCGAGTTGATCAAGTAGTATATCTTCAGTTTCTTCAGATTCTATACTCATTACATCATACTCTTCAAGGGCTTTTTGTGTGTCTATATTGATTGTCAATGGAAGCAAAGCCTGTGTCTGTAACACTTGTGAAATCATGTTCTTAAATCCATTATGGACAATGATGATTTCATCGGTTAGACCATCAAAAAAGTCCTTTACAACATTTTGGATAAACTGCGCAGCCCCCTCATATGTTGGCATAGCACTTAATCCTACAACTTTATCAAGCACCTCGACATCATTAAAGGTAAAAAATGAAATTCCTTTTTTGCCAATGCCACGTAAACGCACCTTGATATTTTGTTCTTTATAGTGCTTCATAAGGCGCATAACTTCTTTGATTGTTGCTTGATTGAAACCACCGCACAAGCCTTTATCGGCAGTAATAAAAACAATATCAACTTTTTTAATTTCTCTTGGCTTAGAACCTAAGAAATATTTACTATTGATATTTTCTATACCTTTGATAAGAATCTTGCGAACAATTTCATCAAACATCTCATTAAGTTTTTGTGCGTATGTCCTAGAACGTCTCGCCAACTCTTCTGTTTTTTTGAGCTTAGAAGTTGAAACAAGTTTCATAGCACGCGTCGTTTTTTGCGTGTTTTTGACGCTTGTAATCTTACGTCTAATGTCTTTAAGATTGCCGCCCATTAACCACTCCTTATGTTTGCTTATGCAGAAAAGCTTATTTTAAACTCTTTGATTGCGTTATTTAACTCTTCTTGTGTATCTTTATCCAAAGCTTTTTTCGCACGAATATCTTCCAAGATTTTTGGGAATTTTGCCTCTAAGAATGGATAGAAATCTGCTTCAAAATCTGATACTTTATTTGCTGGAATATCATCAAGGAAGCCTTTTGCTCCCGCATAGATAAGCACAATTTGTTTTTCGATAGCAAGTGGCGAATATGGAGGCTGTTTAAGAACTTCAACCATTCTTTGACCTCTTTCAAGCTGTTTGCGACTTACTTCATCAAGATCGGAGGCAAATTGAGAGAATGCTTGTAGTTCTCTAAATTGTGCCAAGTCAAGTCTAAGTGTTCCTGAAACTTGTTTTGTAGCTTTAATTTGAGCAGCGCCACCAACACGAGAAACTGACAAGCCTACATTGATCGCAGGACGCACACCAGAATTGAATAAATCTGTTTCTAGGAATATTTGTCCATCCGTAATGGAAATAACATTTGTTGGAATATATGCTGAAATATCTCCCGCCAATGTTTCAATAATGGGTAAGGCTGTTAAAGAACCAGCACCCAAATCATCACTAAGTTTTGCGGCACGTTCAAGGAGCCGTGAGTGGAGATAGAATACATCTCCCGGGAATGCTTCGCGTCCCGGCGGTCTTCTGAGGATTAGAGACATCTCACGATATGCCACGGCATGCTTACTCAAATCATCATAAATAATAAGCGCATGACGCCCATTGTCTCTAAAATACTCACCGATGGTAACGCCTGTATATGGAGCAAGGAATTGCATAGCAGCAGAAGATGAAGCAGGAGCATTGACAACAATCGTGTATTCCATAGCGCCATGTTCTTCTAATTTTCTCACAACCTGTGCCACAGTAGATTCTTTTTGACCAATAGCTACATAAATACATATAACGTCTTGTCCCTTTTGGTTAATAATAGAATCTATAGCTACCGTTGTTTTACCTGTCTGTCTATCACCAATGATAAGCTCTCTTTGTCCACGACCAATTGGAACAAGTGCATCGATTGCTTTAATTCCAGTTTGTAGTGGTTCATGCACAGATTTTCTAGCCATAATTCCAGGTGCTTTTTCTTCAACAAAGCGGAATTCACCAGCTTCAATAGCACCCTTGCCATCAATAGCTTCACCTAAAGTGTTGATAACACGCCCTACGACACTATCTCCAACAGGCACTTTCATGAGTTTTTTTAGCCTTTTAACAGAGATACCTTCCTTGATATCTTTGCCACCACCGATGACAACAACACCAACGCTTGCCTCTTCAAGGCTCATTGCAATACCTATATCGCCTGTTTCAAACTCAACCATTTCATAATACATAACATTGTTAAGTCCATAGACCTTTGCTACACCATCGGCATAGGAAACGACCTTACCAGTTTCGCTAATATCAACACTGATATTAAAGTTTTCTATACGCTCTTTGATGATTGAACTAACTTCTTCTGACCTTAGTTTTGCTACCACGTTCTACTCCTTGTCTTAGATTAAATTGCTTTGAGAATATGATTTGTCAAATCAGTAAAAAATCTCTCTTTAGAAAAAGAGATTTCGATGCCTAAATCTTCTACGCTTAGCCTAATGCCATCAATGCTCGTTTTTTCTTGGCGTACATCAAGATTGACATTAAGTTTTGTCGAAAAGCTTTTAGCAATGTTTTGTAATGTCGCAGAATCTACTTCTTCTTTAATTTTAAGCACTGCTACATAGTGTTTTGTATCTGCAAGAATCTTTTTTTCAAGTGTTTTTGCAATCCCTGGTATGGCAGAGATTCTGTCTGAACGAACCAAAATCTTAATAAGATTCTCAAATTTTTCTTCATTAATACGCAAACTTTCTAAAAGTAGTTTCTCTTTTTTTGCTTTATCAACAAATGGTGAGTAGAGAAAACTGCATATCGTCTCGTCCTCAATAACTTTGCTGAAGGTAGAAAAGATTGCAACGATGTCTTCTATTTCTTTGGCTGAAAATGTGTCCAAAATAGCCTTTGTATATTTTTTAGCTACCAAATCCATCATGAAGCAATCCTTTTTGTAATAATGTGGATATAATCTTTATTCTCAAGCTGCATATCTTTTGAATGAATTATGTCACTCAACATAGATTCCACAACCTCTCGCATAGCCTTTGTTTGCTCAAACTCCATATTTGTTTGTGCTGATTGCATAAGGGTTTGAATCTGTGTCTGTGTTTGCTGTGCAAAGCGTTGCGAAATGATGGCTACCTCTTTTTTGGCGATATCGATGATTTCTTGCGCCTTTTTCTTGCTTTCTTCAAGCTTTTTTAAGGCCTCATTTTTTTCTTTTTGCGTTTTATGAAGCTTGTTTTGTATTTCTTGGAGTTGTGAAGCTATGTGTGCTTTACGATTGGCAAAAATAGCCTTAATACGCGCAAATGTAAAATACCATAAAACCGCTATAAACAAAGCAAAGTTTATAAGTCTAGGTATGAAATCACTCTGTTCAAATCCTCCAGAAGCATATGCGAAGTTCGGTAATATCACCACCAAAGTAATACATAGTATATATCTCATTATTCCTCCTCTTTATGCTTGCTCAAGCTTTTTGCGTATGCTTTGTTTAAATTCATCAACATGTGTGCCTAAACCATCTTTGAGTTCTTTTTGTTGCCTGACTAAATCCTCTCTAAAAGTCAGCAATTTAGAATCTAGTTCAGCTTTTTTTTCAGCCAGTTTTTCTTCCATGAGCCTTTTTTCTCTAGCTGTTGCTTGTTCGATGATTTCTTTTGCTTCTTTTTGCGCATTTCCTATGATTGTGTTTATTTCATCTTGGATTTTTGCAATTTCTTGTAGATTACCCTGTGTGTTTTGTAAGTCTTTTCTAATCATTTCATCACGCTTATTCATAAATGTGAGAAGTGGCTTATACAACCATTGATTAAGAAAGAAAAGTAAAAGCACAAAGCAACAAAATACCAAAATCATCAGATTGCTATTTACTGATATTTCCATTTAGGACACTCCTTAGTATGTATTCTATCCTTTATTTGTGATAGAGTTAATCTCGCTTGTAAAACTCATAGGGTTTTGCAGGTATTTTAACAATTTAAGTTATGATTTTTCTTAAACTTTTTAATTTAGTGAGAAATTTTTTCAATAAATGCCTTAATTTCTACATCTTGAGAAAATTCTATACAAATTTGATTGTTTTTGGCACTTGTTTTATAACCATTTTTACACAAAATACTCCGCGCTTGTTCCAAAAGTTCTGTATCAAGCTCATTTGAAACCTGTGTCTTTTTGGAGGGAGTATGACTTGGTGTGTTTGGATTTTTGATAGTTTTTATTAATACTTCAGTATCACGCACATTAAGCTTTTGCCCTATGACAGAATCTAAAGCCAACTTTTGTTCTTGTGGCGAGAGTGTCACTAAAATTTTAGCATGCCCTTGTGAAATTTTACCCTCTATGAGTGCTTCTTGCACAAATGTTTCAAGGTTTAGCAACCTCAGGGTATTTGTGATTTGGGTGCGAGACTTTTTTATCCTTTGAGAAAGCTCCTCATGCGTGATATTGTATTCATCAATAAGCTCTTGATAAGAGTATGCTAACTCGATAGGATTTAAATCTGCTCGTTGGATATTCTCTATGAGCGCTAGTTCTCGCATTTTGTGAGTGTCTATATCAGCAACGATGGCTTTAATATTTGGCAATCCTGCCAATTTGCTAGCGCGCAATCTACGCTCTCCAGCAAGTAAGACATATTCTCCATTATCATCTTCGCATACGACAATAGGCTGCAATAACCCATGTTCTTTGATAGAATCTGCAAGTTCTTGCAAGGCATTTTCTTCAAAGTATTTTCTTGGTTGGTAGGGATTTGGCTTGATGACTTCCACACTTAGCTCAAGCACTGCAGCATCAGAATTACCCATGTTGTTTTCATAGGCTTGGGATACCTCGCCAAAAATAGCGTCTAATCCGCGTCCTAAGCCCCTAGGTTTCTTTGCCATTATGCGTCTTCTAAGATAAGTTCAGCAAGGTTTTGATACGCAACGCTTCCGCTAGATTTTGCATCATAAAGTAAAATTGGTTTTCCATAACTTGGAGATTCTGCTAATCGCACACTTCTAGGCACGACAATATATTCCCCTCTTTCGCTTTTAAAAAGGTGTTTTTGAAAATGCAATGCCAAATCATCAAAAACTTGTCGTGAGAGATTGTGTTGGCTAGAATACATTGTAGGTAGAAAGCCTCTAATATTTAGATTAGGGTTGCTTGTATCTCTAATGACTTTCACGGTATTGAGCAATTGTGCTAAGCCCTCTAATGCGTAAAATTCACATTGTATAGGCACAATAACAGAATCTGATGCAACAAGCGCATTCACGGTAAGTGCCCCAAGCGCAGGTGGAGAATCTACAATGATAAAGTCATAATTATGTCTTATTTCTTCAAGTTTATTGCGCAAAATCATTTGCCCACTTTTTTTGTTGTAAAAATCTTTTTCAAATCCAGCAAGCGCAATGCTTGAAGGCACGAGTGATAAAAAAGGAATCTCTTGCAAATCAATAATCGCATCAGAGAGTGTATTGCATCCACATAAAACTTGATAAATATCTGTTTGTATATCTGTGCGTCTAATATTAAATGTCGTTGTTGCATTACCCTGTGGATCGCAATCTATCAATAAAACTCGTTTTTCGGATATAGCCAATGACGCCGCAAGATTCACAGCAGTCGTTGTTTTGCCAACCCCTCCTTTTTGATTTGCAACGGTTATAACCTCACACATTCTCTAACTCCGTTTATTAGTGTTATCTACAACTATACACGATTTGTGAATCTACACAGATCGCACCATCTTCTAACAATTTTGCCTCTTTAAAGGACACTTTTTTATGATTATGATGGAAGTCAAAATCAAAATTGTTTTGAAATTCTAACGCATAGAATCTGAAAATTTGCTTCCAAGATATTTTTTTTTCAATGCTTGTAAAATATCTTTGTAGAAAATCCATAGTTTCTATGCGTGTGCTGATTTCTGGCTCTAGTGTCGCGTATGAAGTGCTGTTGTTGCCTTTGGTATATAGATTAATCCCTATGCCACAGGTAAGATATTCCTGCCATTTGTTACATAATACGCCACCGATTTTTTGATGCTCTATGTAGAGATCATTGGGCCATTTGAGCCAAACCTTTGAGCCAAAATCTTTGAGTGTTTCTTTGCATAGAAAACCAAAATAGATAGATGCAGATTCTATTTTTAGATCTTGTGGCAACGCACTTAAAGGCAGTGCAAAAGAAAAACATATCGCCTTTGGTTGTTCTTCCCAAGTATTACCTCTTGAACCTATGCCGTGTGTTTGCCTATGTGTGTTTATGCAAATAGGGGCTTGTAAAGTCCCAGATTTTAGTCCTTGCAAGAGAAAAGTTTGCGTGGATTCTAGACATTCATGTGTTTGTATGATCATTGTTTAGAAACTCCTTGTTTTAATGACAGATTGTGTTTATGTTTGTGCAAATGGTTTATGGAAATGCCACATTTCTCGTGCTTTTTGGATAGATTCTGCATGGAGTGAGATGATCATTAGTCCCTCATAATCTTGCAAACTATCTTCGATTTGTCCATAGGCATTGACATAGAGGCTATCACCATAAAAATTCCAACTCGTCTTATCGACATATTCTGTCCCTACGCGATTTACTCGCAAGATTGCACAAGAATGAATAAATGCACGCGTTTTACATAACGATCGCCATCTTGTAAGTGTGTCAAAGGTATTTGCGCAAGGCACGATAAGGACATCATAGGATTGGGCTTTCATAGCGATAAAAATTTCATCAAAATGCAATTCAAATCCTGATAAGACACCGATTTTTAAGCCTTTTCTTTCTATGGTGAGGGGCAATTTTGGCTTTTTGTAGTGCTTGTTGGCAAAAAATGCGTGTTCATTCCAATGTGGATAATCTATGAGGCGTTGTTGGACATAAAATGTATAGCCCTGTGAATCTATAAGTGCGATTGTTTTATAAAATGTATTTGAAAGGCGATGACCCGAGAGTTTGAGAGTATATAAATCCACAACAATAGGTGCGATAATCTCTAAATTATATTCCTTGGCAAACACTACAAGTTGTCGCAATATGCTGACATTATGACTTGCGATGAGTTGTGGTGAGGGCAGGGATTGCAAATGGCGAAAAAATGGCTCAAATGTGTATTCTGGTAAAACCACTATTTCTACATTTTGCTTGGCACAATTTTGGAGATAGGATTCTAAATACAAAGGGGATTCTATTTTTGAGATTTGCAAAAGAGCTATACGCATTACATACCTTAAAAATTAAAAATAAATGTTTGAATTTTACTCTATATAAACTTTAGATTCTATTTTGCTATGGTTTTTAAGGGGCTTTGTGTTAGGATTATGCATTTAATTTACTTAAACAAAATTTAGTTTTATGAGGTTGGAACTATGGTAGAGCGATACGCAAGAGAGCAGATGAAAGAGCTTTGGGATATGAATGCGAAATATTCTGCGTGGCTTGAAGTGGAAAAGGCGTTAGTGCGTGGGTGGAATCGCTTAGGGCTAATCCCTGATTGTGATTGTGAAAAAATATGTAAAAATGCAAGATTTGATATTGCTAGGATTGATGAGATAGAAGCAGTTACAAAGCACGATTTAATCGCCTTTACCACTTCTATAGCAGAGTCTTTGGGCGAAGAGTCGCGATGGGTGCATTATGGGATAACTTCTAGCGATTGTATTGATACCGCAGTGGCGTTACAAATGCGAGATTCTCTAAAGATTATTTTAGAGGATATAAAGCAAGTGCGAGAGGCGATAAAGGTAAGAGCGTATGAACATAAAGATACGCTAATGGTGGGGCGAAGCCACGGAATCCACGGAGAGCCTATCACCTTTGGGTTGGTTTTGGCGATTTGGTATGATGAGCTGGGGCGGCATTTGAAGGCTCTAGAATCTACGCTTGAAGTCATCTCTGTAGGGCAGCTAAGTGGAGCGATGGGCAATCTCGCCCATACACCCATGGAGCTTGAAGAGCTAGTTTGCAAAGAGCTTGGGCTTAAACCTGCCCCTGTGAGTAATCAAGTGATACAAAGGGATAGGTACGCTAGGCTAATGAGTGATTTAGCTCTTTTAGCTAGTAGCTGTGAGAAAATTGCCGTGGAAATCCGCCATTTACAACGCACAGAAGTTTATGAAGCAGAAGAGTATTTTGAATCTGGGCAAAAGGGAAGCTCTGCTATGCCACACAAACGTAACCCTGTTTTGTCCGAAAACATCACAGGGCTTTGTCGTATCATACGCTCTTATGCACTTCCTGCGATGGAGAATGTAGCCTTATGGCATGAGCGGGATATTAGCCACTCTAGCGTGGAGCGATTTATTTTGCCTGATAGCTTTATTACGACGGATTTTATGTTGATGCGTTTAAAAGGACTGCTTGAAAAGCTAGTGGTGTATCCAAAAAATATGATGAAAAACCTAAATTTAACTGGTGGCTTAGTTTTTTCTCAAAGAATTTTGCTAGAGCTTCCAAAATGTGGTGTATCACGTGAAGATGCCTATAAAATCGTGCAAAGAAATGCGATGAAAGTATGGCAGGGCTTACAAAAGGGACAACCTGTGCTAAATGATAAAAGGGAGTCACTTTACTTGCAATATCTTTTAGCAGATTCTGAGCTCGTGGGACTTCTTAGCAAGAATGGTGGTAATGGAGAGCAGATTATCCGCGAGTGCTTTGAGTTTAGCTACTATACAAAAAACGTGGATTCTATTTTTAAAAGGGTGTTTGAGTAAATCATTGCAGGAGGATTTTTATGATAGCAAATGGCATTGGTGGTTCAAATGCAAAGACAGGATTAATTTTTGAAGGAAAGGTGGATTTGGCTACCTTTTTATCTGAACAGAATGGTTATAGTACTGATTCTAATGGGCAAGTATATTATTGTGGTGAGTTAGTAGCACAAATTTTTAAAAAATATGAATTTTATGAGTTTTTAGAAAAACGTCAAGTGGATTGGAAAAGTATTTTTTCTAAAAGGCTTTTGCCAGATGATAGTATCTATTATCATCAATAACACATTTTTTGTTATTGAATGTAAATTTCAGCAGGTCGCAGGTTCTGTTGATGAAAAATTACAAACTTGCGATTTTAAGAAAAAGCAGTATCAAAAACTTTTATCTAGCCTTAATATGGAAGTGGGATATGTATATTTATTAAGTAATTGCTTTCAAAAACCAGAATATAAAGATGTTTTGGATTATATCATTAGTGTAAATTGTAGGTATTACTTTGAATATATCCCCTTACAGGTTTTTGGCTTGCCAATTCCTATGGATTCGGGCATAAATGACTGCTGAATTTCGCACGTTAAAACCCATTTTTACAAGCACAGATTCTAATTTTAGTCTTTATCAAGGTGATTGCAATGAGTTTTTGCCACAGATGAAAGAAAATTTTGATTTAATCTTTGCCGATCCTCCATACTTTCTGTCAAATGATGGTTTAAGTATCCAAAATGGTAAAATTGTAAGTGTGAATAAGGGGGAATGGGATAGAGGTAATGAAATTGAAGATATTGATAACTTTAATATGAAATGGATTGCTAATGCAAAAATTGCCTTAAAATCTACGGGTAGTATTATGATAAGTGGGACTTATCATAATATTTTTTCACTTGGGAGGGCATTACAAAAGCTTGATTTCAAGATTTTAAATATTATCACTTGGCAAAAGACTAATCCCCCACCAAACTTTAGTTGTCGCTATCTTACGCACTCTACTGAGCAAATCATCTGGGCTAAAAAAAGCCACAAACATAAGCATATTTTTAATTATGAATTTCTAAAAGCCTTAAATGGTGGCAAGCAAATGCGTGATGTATGGAGCTTCCCAGCCATTGCTCCTTGGGAAAAAAGTTGTGGCAAACACCCCACACAAAAACCCTTGGCATTGTTGGTTCGATTACTTCTTATGGCAAGCAATGAAAATTCTCTCATTTGCGATCCTTTTTGCGGTTCTAGCACTACAGGAATTGCAGCAAGTCTTTTAAATAGAAAATTTGTTGGTATAGAGCAAGAAAGTGAGTTTATAGAAATTTCTGTTAAAAGAAAAGAAGAGCTAGAATACCATACAGAACGTATAGAATCTAAAATCAAGGATTTAGCATTCTACAAAAAACCCTTACTTTAAGGATTTGACAATGTTGGATCTAATAAACACCAAACTCACCATTGATGGCTTAGAATTACTCCAAAGTTTGGGGGATTGTAGCGTTGATTTATGTTTTTTTGATCCACAATATCGTGGTGTGCTAGATAAAATGCATTATGGTAATGAGGGTGATCGACAAAAGGGGCGTAGTGTCTTGGTGCAAATGTCTGAAGCGACGATTATACATTTTATCCAAGAAATTAGCCGAGTTTTAAAGCCTAGTTGCTATCTTATGTTATGGATTGATAAATTTCATCTGTGTGAGGGTGTGAGACCTTGGCTAGATTCTACACTTTTACAAATCGTGGATCTCATCACTTGGGATAAAATGAAAATGGGTATGGGTTATCGCACAAGAAAACAAAGCGAATATCTACTCATCGTACAAAAAAAGCCTATTAGAGCAAAGGGGACTTGGAAACTTCATAATATCCGTGATGTGCATAGCGAAAAAATTTCACAAAACGAGTTAAAAGCACACCCTCACAGCAAACCAAAAGCCTTACAAAAAATTCTTATAGAATCTTGCACCAATATCGGGGATTTAGTGTGTGATCCAGCAGCAGGAAATTTTAGTGTGCTAGGGTGCTGCAAGGAATTAAGGAGAAATTTTATAGGGACAAATCTATGATGATTGGCTTCACGCTATTGTAAAGAGTTATGCGTTATGGCTTAATGACAAAGCTTGGTGTATGACAAATAGGTAATTTTTGTATTTGTATATCTTTTGAGTGAAAAAAATCATCAACGGCTTTGGTTTCACCCGGAAATGTCCCATAATCATCAAACACAACTACACCACCCCTTACCATTTTTTCCCAAAAATGTTCCAAAATACTTACAGCTGGTTCATAAATATCTGTATCTACATGTAGAAATGCGATTTTTAATTGTGGATTAGATATGCAATATTGTGACGCAGTCTGAGTGATATCACCTTTGATAAGTTCATAATTACGAATTTTCTTAAAGTCTAGAACCTTGCAGAGTTCTTCTTCTGTAATACCCTTTCCCGCTTCTTGTATAAATGCCTCTCTGAATGTTTTATCTGCCTCAAAATCTGTTTGCGGAAATTCATCAAACATATCAAACCCTATGAGTTTGCGAGAGTCTTGCATTTCCAAAATTTCTCGAAAATGCGCGAATCTAAAAAGAGAATTGCCTTTAAAAATGCCACATTCTATGGCTACTCCAGGTAGGGAGAGAATTTTTTTATATAACTCATAATGTGCAAAAAATTTTCTAAATCTCTTTGTATCTGCAGTGATATAAAAACCATTTTCGTAATAAAAAGATTCTGCAATGTTAAAGCCATTAAGCGAAGTATGCATCATGAAATTTCCTTTAAGGTAGCAATAATATTGAACTTCAGGGAGAATTATACCCCCCCCCTTAAAGGATGCTTAAGAAAATTATAGCTTGTAGTCATATATTGCATGGAGGGTATTGTTATGCGGTTACATCATAATAATGGAGAAACTTCAATTTCCTTAGCTTCTTGTGCCCTTAGTGCAATTTGTGTGCTATTTACCATGACACATAGCGTTGCCTTGGTAAGTGTCGTGTTATAGAGTGTGATTGTGCTATCTGGGCAAATACCCATAGCAATAAGTCGATCTTTGAGCATTTTGTCTGTGGTGTGGAGTGCTACGACTTTGTAGGGTATATTTTTGGAGCAGTCATAGAGCATCATGTGTATTCCTTTGTTTTTTGGGAGGATTATAGCAAAGTATATTGACCCAAAAGCAAGTAATGTTTTGTTATAATCAAAACCTACAATCATACCATTTAAGGAATGCAGCAAATGATAGAGATATTAGACACGCGTAGTAAAGATTTCTCACACAAATTTTCTGAGATTTTAAAGCGTGGTGCAATGGATATGACACATGTGAGCCAAAGTGTGCAAAACCTCCTATGCGAAATAAAAAATGAGGGAGAGACTGCTATTTTGCGACATATTACAACTTTTGATATGTGGCAACCAAGTGATTTTGCGCAAGTGCATATAGATTCTGTAGAATGCAAAAAGGCTTATGATAATCTTGACAAAGATCTTAAAGAATCTTTGCACATAGCTTATGATCGCATTTTTGACTTTCATAGTAAGCAAAAAGAGAAAACTTGGATACATACAGAATCTAATGGCTCTATGTTAGGGCAAAAGGTTACTCCTGTGCAACGTGCAGGGTTGTATATACCTGGTGGCAAGGCTGCTTATCCTAGTTCGCTTTTGATGAATGCTATTCCTGCGATCGTGGCTGGAGTGGAAGAGATTGTTGTTTGCACGCCCACACCGCATAACCAACCAAACGAGCTTCTTTTGGCAACCTTGCATTTATGTGGGATTGGAGAATCTTACAAAGTTGGTGGAGCGAGCGCTATTGGACTTATGGCATATGGAGGATGTGATTTTCAAAAAGTTGATGTCATTACTGGACCGGGTAATATTTATGTCGCTACAGCTAAAAAAATGGTTTTTGGCGAAGTCAATGTAGATATGATAGCCGGACCTAGTGAGATTGGTATCATTGCGCAAAGTGGGGCAAATACTGAATATATTGCATGGGATTTACTCTCACAAGCTGAACACGATGAGCTTGCAAGCTCTATTCTTATTAGTGATGATAAGGAACTTATTGTTGAGAGTATTGCACATATTGAGCGTATCATACCTACGCTTTCACGCAAGGATATAGCACAAACTAGCATACAAAATCGTAGCGTGTTTATTCACACATCTAGTCTTGATGAAAGTGTAGTTTTGATGAATAAAATCGCACCTGAACATTTAGAAATTCTTACGCCTGATCCTTTTAGTCTTCTTCCTCGCATTAAAAATGCTGGAGCGATCTTTTTGGGCGAATACGCAAGTGAGCCTATTGGGGATTATCTCGCCGGTCCTAATCACACCCTTCCTACTGGAGGAAGTGCGCGCTTTTTCTCCCCACTTGGAGTGGAGCACTTTATGAAAAAAAGCTCTATTATTTATTTTAGTAAAGATGCGATGCGTGAGCTTGGACAATCGTGTGCCACACTTGCAAAAACTGAGGGCTTACAAGCACACCAAATGGCAGTCCTATCACGTTTAAACAATCTGTAGGGGTTTTGTGGGTCGTGTATGGAACATTGCCTTAGGCATTGTGTAATTACAGGTTTTTGAAAAACTTTAAAGGTTGAGTGAGATCTATTTTTCGCTTAAGAGATTCTAATTTTTACCAAAGACTAGACTATTTGAATAGTCTAGTCTTTGCATACATTTACAAGTATCCTACCAATTTTTTCCACCTATGCCAATTTCTATCATACCTATGAGATTGTTTGCTGTAGGCAGTGTTTGGTGATAGGCAAGGTTTTGGTATTTGGCTCTAAATTTTATATAGTAGAAAATATTCTCGCTAAGTTTATAAGAAAATCCTATGGAAGCGCGTATGCCATAATTTCCATTGTTGGTATGAGTGATAGCTATGGAAGGTGTTTTTGTTGAGATTTGGTCGTGTAAGATATAGTCATAATCTGCAGTATATTCGTAGTAAAGTTTCTCACCTGATTGAATCCTACCCTCAAATCCAGCACTTGCTGCAAAATATGCGGTATATATACGATTTGGTGTGATATCATATCTATAAGCACCACCTGTGAATCCTACATTGATCCAAAGTGGATTATGTGAATAAGAAGTATTGAAACCTAGCTTAACGGAAGGATCAAAAAATGTACTAGAATTGTTGTTGGTGTTTGAACCCATGCCTATGTCAGTGATTGCTCCAAGTTTTAGTCTTTGGAAAAAAGATATATCGCCACTAAGTGTCAAGTACCCACCATAATCTTTGCTAGTAGTATGCAAGTTTTGGCTTGGAAGATCTCTTTGGCTATATATGCCACCAAGCCCAATACGTGCTTCACCATAAGTATATACAGAACACAAGAGGCTTATGCATACAATCTTGTAAGTTCGCATACTAAGTTTTTTCATTTTGATCCCCCAGTATTAAGATACGCATTAATGATACATCAAATGTTATTTTTTATCAAGATTACAGTATTTATGGCATCTTAATAAGTTGCAATAATATAACAATACATCATTTGTTGTGGCAAAATTTTATGTTGTTATCCTAACAATCTTTCAGGCAAGATTATAGACTTTGAACATAGATAAGTTAAGAAAAAACAATGTTTTGCTATAATCTTGGGTTTTATCTTAAGGAGTGTGTTTATGGAGTTAGATGATTTAGAGATATTTGGGAAGTCACCCTTGCAAAAATGGCATGAAATTATTCGCAACGCATCACCTACACTTGTAGAAATGGAATTGGAGCGTTTATTGGGCGTGATTAGTCTGTATGAATTGTTTTTAGAATCTAAAGGTGTAGCGAGTGTAGATGTGCAAAAATTCTCCCTCTCACTTGATGAAGGGCAAAAGCAAGAGGTGCGCGATCTTGTAGATTCTCTTGCTATTGAATCTATGGGTAATATTTTGGGAAATCACGAGTAATGCGATGGTTGCTTGTCGCATTAATAATGTCTTATTTGGAGGCTACTCAACCTTTGTGGATGTGGCACAGAGATCTAATGCTTGCCAAAGAGCAAAATTATCGCGCCAAGATTGTTTTAGAGCAAACCCAAAAACCATTCAGTATGCGTTGGACTTTGTATAAAAATTATGGATTAGTGATGCATATAGCATATGATAGTTTCCGTTATCAAGTGATTTTGTATCGCGATTATCAGCGCAGTGATTTTGTGCTAGATTTGGGGAATGCCGAGCAAAGCCCAAAATTACATATTTTTTTTAAGGATTTTTCGGACAAAAAGGCTTTGTTACATCTTTATATAGAAGGTAATGGTGCAAGTGTGGTTGAAGAAAATCTATAAAGGGGAGCAATGCAAGATTTTGATATGGTAAGATTACGGATTCTAGGATATATGCAAGAGTATATCGCGGATTGTCGCAATGAGATCATAAGCGAACTTTTTGGTAAAACGAGTCAGGGTAAGATGTTGCGATCTAAACTCCTTTTGGCAGTGAGTGGCATAAATGAGGAGGCACTCAGGTTATGTGCAATTATCGAGCTTATTCAAAATGCATCGCTTTTGCATGATGATGTAATCGATAATGCCAATATGCGGCGCAAATCCCCATCGCTTAACGCACTTTTTGGAAATAAAAACGCTATTATGCTTGGCGATGTATTGTATGCAAAGGCATTTTTTGAACTTAGTGCTTATGAGAGCGCTATCGCAAAAAGCGTGTCAGATTCTGTGTGTAGGCTTGCTATTGGAGAGATTGAAGATGTCTTTATGGCACAAAGCTTTAATACCGATATAACACGATATTTGCAAATGTGTGAGCTAAAGACAGCCGCTCTTATCGCTACAAGTGCAGAATGTGGGGCATTATTGGCTAAATTAGATTCACAAAAATATAGAGCATATGGCAATAACCTTGGCATTGCATTTCAGATTATTGATGATGTGCTTGATATTACACAAGATTCAGAGGTTTTGGGCAAACCCGCAATGAGTGATTTTAGTGAGGGTAAAACCACACTTCCTTATATATATCTCTATGAGCGTGCAAATGAAGCACAAAGACAAGAGTTATTGACGCTTTTTCGCACGCCACTTTCCCAAGATAGGATAGCATGGCTACGAGAACATCTCTATATGTATGATTGCATACAGGATAGTATCACTAAGGCACGCGAATATGCCTTTTGTGCATTAGATTCTATACAAGGCGAGAATAATGCACACCTTCAAGAGGTTATAGAAAATATGATAGAAAGAGAGTTTTGATGCAAGAACAACGAGAGACACAATACCTTGTTATAAGCTTTTCGCATAAACATATGGATCTGACATTGCGAGAAAAATTGGCGTTTGGCGATGAAGAAAAGCTCACATTTTTACGCAAGCTTTGTGAGTGCGAGGCGATTAAAGAGGCGATGTTACTTTCTACTTGCAATCGTGTGGAAGTGTATGCGAGTGCGTTGGATACCAAAGTAGCGCGTGAGTATATTTTGGAGAATCTAGAGTCTTATAAGTGTATTCCTATTGCAATACTTAGAGAATGTGCGGATATACGCCTTAATCAATATGCTATTTATCATACCTTTAGTGTGGCTTCAAGTCTCGATAGTCTTGTGGTGGGAGAGACACAAATTACAGGGCAACTCAAAGATGCCTATAGATTTGCGTATGAAAATTTGTGTTGTGCCAAAGATATAACGCGTCTTATGCATTATGCGTTCAAATGTGCCGCGAGAGTGCGTAATAGCGTGGATATTTCCTCTAGCCATACATCTGTAGCTGGAGCGGCGATTCATATGCTTGTAGCTAAATTTTCGCAATATGGCGAAAGTTTAGATTCTAAAGAAGTAGTAGTGTTGGGTGCTGGTGAAATGGCGATTCTCGCCTTAAAGCACCTTGCAAAATATGACACAAAGATTACGCTTATAAATCGTAGTTTGCAAAATGCTCAAAGCATAGTGGAAAATTTTGCACAAGAAGTTGCGTGCAAAGTAGAAATAAAGCCCTTTAGCCAACTTCAAGAAGTGCTGGATCGTGCGGATGTGTTAGTGAGTGCTACAGGTGCACCTCATAGTGTGATTAGTGCAGAAATGATACGCCCAAGCATGCATAAGCGCGTATGGTTTGACCTCGCGGTGCCAAGAGACATAGAAGAAGTGCAAATAGAGAATCTAGAGATTTATAAGGTTGATGATTTGCAAGAGATTGTTACCAAAAACAAACAGCAACGCCAAGAAAATGCAAAAGATGGTTATGAGATTGTTGAGCAATATACACAGGAGTTTTTTAAGTGGCTGCAGACTTTGGGTGTGGATCCTATCATCAAGCATATGCGCTTACTAGCTAAAGATTCTAGCTTCAAAGAACTTGATAAGGCAATTAAAAAGGGCTTTTTGCCTAGTGAGTATCGCCAAAATGTCGAGAAAATCTTACATAATGCGTTTAATACATTTTTACATAAGCCCACGATACGCATAAAAGAAGCTGGAGAAAGCATCAATTCTGATCCCATTATCGAGGCAGTAAAGAGTATTTTTGATATCAATGATGAAATTGTAATGCTCAATAAATACACATGTGAGGAATATTTCACAGAATCTAAAAATACAAAGTAATCTTTTCAGGAGTCAATATGCGATTTTCACAGATTTTTGCCCCCACACTCAAAGAGATACCAAAAGATGCTATTTTAGTTAGTCATCAGCTTTTGCTTAGGGCTGGATATATTCAGCAAGTAGGTAGTGGGATTTATAATTTTTTGCCATTAGGTAAAAAAATGCTTGATGCGATTCGTGCCGTTATCAAAGAAGAAATGGATAAAATTGGCGCTCAAGAGATTCTCATGGGCTTTGTTACACCTGCAGAATTGTGGCAAGAAAGTGGGCGCTATAATCAATATGGTAAAGAACTTTTGCGCTTACAAGATAGAAAAGATAATGAGTTTGTGCTAGGACCCACACACGAAGAAATGGTAACACACATCGCACGATCATTTATCAAAAGCTACAAGCAACTACCTTTGCATGTGTATCAGATTCACACAAAATTTCGTGATGAGGCTAGACCGAGATTTGGGCTTATGCGCGCACGAGAATTTGTCATGAAAGATGGCTATAGCTTTCATAGTAGCTATGAGGATTTGGATCGAGAATTTAGAGAGGTTGAGCAAGCATATAGGCGTATTTGTGAGCGATTGGGATTAGAGTATAAAGTCGTAGAGGCAGATAGTGGCGCTATTGGCGGTAGTGGTAGCAAGGAATTTATGGTGTTGGCAAATTGCGGTGAAGATACGCTTGTAGTGTGTAAAAATTGTGAGTATGGTGCAAATCTTGAAGCCGCTAAGCGCAAAAGTAGGCAAGCACCAAATGATGAAGGAAAATATGGTGCTCAAGCCCCAAAGGCAACATTTTGTGAGTTTTTAACACCAGACACCAAGACGATAGAATCTTTATGTGATTTTTTTAAGATTCATCCATTTTTTACTATAAAAGCTGTAGTCAAAAAAGCCTTAAGAGAATCTAGTAATGCAGATGACAAAGCCACGAAAGATAATGCAAGTGAAGTGGTGGTATTTTTTGTGCGTGGAGATGATGAGTGCGAGGAGACAAAGGCGCTAAACGCACTCAATGCACTTGGTGTAGCACACTATAGTGGCTTAGAAGATGCACCACAAGCACTCTTAGAATCTACAGGGCTTCAGGCAGGATTTATAGGACCTATAGGGCTTAATGGTGTGCGTTATATACTTGATGAGAGTTTGCGAGAGGCTAAGGATATGATTGTTGGAGCAAACAAAAAGGATTATCATATAGTAGGAGTTGCCTTTAATGAATTTGATGAATTGCACAATGCACATTATGCAGATATCATCAAGGTAAAAGAGGGCGATGAATGTCCACATTGTGGATGTGGATTGCAGTATGCTAAAGGCATAGAGATTGGGCATATTTTTAAACTTGGTGAGAAATATTCTGCATCTATGAATGCAACATTTTTAGATTATATGGGAAAAGCTCGTAACCTTATTATGGGTTGTTATGGGATTGGTGTTACACGTTTGCTTCCAGCAATTTTAGAGCAAAAAAGCGATGAATTTGGTTGTGTATGGGGCGAAGGTGTGAGAATCTTTGATATTGTGATTATTGTTTCAAATATGAAAGATAACGATCAAATGTCTTATGCATTGGAGCTTTATAAAAAACTTAAAGATTGTGGCGTTGATGTTGTGCTTGATGATCGAGATGAGCGCTTTGGTTTTAAAATGAAAGATTTTGAGCTTATAGGGTTTTATCAAGCGCTTATTGTTGGTAAAACTCTTGGTGAAGGCAAGGTAGAGCTTATCAAGCGTGAAGGACGAAAAAGACAGATTATTGAGGCGACACAGGCATTAGATGTGATCCTCAATGCAAACTCATAATAAGGAGCTAGAATGCCAAATAAACTCATCATTGGAACGAGGGGTAGTGCATTAGCCTTATGGCAAGCAGAACATATCAAAAAGCGATTGTTGCTTGAGCATGGAGTAGAATCTGAATTAAAAATCATTAGAACTAAGGGCGATAAGATTCTTGATGTGCCATTAGCAAAAATCGGTGGCAAAGGACTTTTTACCAAAGAGCTTGAAGAGATGTTACTTGAGGGATCTATTGACATAGCGGTGCATAGCCTCAAAGATGTGCCTGTAGAGTTAGAGAGTGGGCTAGAGCTCACAGCAATTACCAAAAGAGTTAGTTTTGAGGATTGTTTTTTGAGTATGCGATATGCAGGTATTGATGATTTGCCTCAAAATGCAAGAGTTGGGACGACTTCTTTGCGAAGATCGATGCAATTAAAGTTATTGCGTAGGGATTTGGACACACTTTCTTTACGAGGAAATGTGCAAACACGCCTACAAAAATTAAAAGATGGTGAGTTTGATGCGATCATTTTGGCAAAAGCGGCTTTGGAGCGTTTGGAGATAGATACCAAGCAGATCACATATATAAAGCCTTTGTCATTTATGATACCAGCAATGGGGCAAGGGGCGCTTGGTATAGAGTGTGCGAGTAAGAATGTCAATGTAGTGCGATATGCACAGCAATTACAAGATGAAGAGAGTGTAATTTGCTGTAGTGCGGAGCGAGAGTTTATTCGTGCATTAGATGGTGGTTGTCAAGTGCCTATAGGTGTGCATGCACGTAAAGAATCTACACAACTAGTGTTAGAAGCAATTTTAGGCTTGCCAGATGGGAGCGCAAGTATCCATTCAACGCTTATGTGTGTGTTAGATTCTCATCCAGAGATTGCGCTTATTAGTGCCAAAAATCTTGGTTTGCATTTGGCACAGAAATTTATTGCAAATGGAGCCAAAGAGCTTTTAGAACAAGCTTATAAAATGATTTAGGGAATAATGCTTTCTTTAGACATTTTGCTATACAATGCCTAAAAATTATATTTGGAGTTTGGAATTATGGAAAATTTGCTAGAGCATGGAAATATCACAGATATTCGTATCGATGACAGCATAAAGGAAAGTTATCTTGATTATTCTATGAGTGTGATTGTAGGGCGTGCGTTGCCTGATGCCAAAGATGGCTTAAAACCAGTGCATAGAAGAATCTTGTATGCTATGCATGAATTAGGTGTTACCTCACGAAAGCCCTATAAAAAAAGTGCAAGGATTGTGGGTGATGTGATTGGTAAGTATCATCCTCATGGGGATTCTGCGGTATATGATGCGCTAGTGCGAATGGCACAAGATTTTTCTATGCGTTTGGAGCTTGTCGATGGGCAGGGAAATTTTGGTTCTATTGATGGCGATAGTGCGGCGGCAATGCGTTATACAGAAGCGCGTATGACAGCAGCAAGTGAGGAAATGCTCCGCGATATAGAAAAAGAAACGGTGGAATTTGTAGGCAACTATGATGACACACTTACTGAACCCTTGATTTTACCCACACGTATTCCTAATCTTCTCGTGAATGGATCAAGTGGTATTGCTGTGGGTATGGCGACTTCTATCCCTCCACATAGACTTGATGAGATTGTCGATGCATTATTATATCTTTTGGATATACCTGAAGCCCAAACACAAGATCTCTTATCCATTGTGCAAGGACCAGATTTCCCTACAGGAGGGATAATCTATGGCAAACAAGGTATCACAGAAGCTTATTGCACAGGTCGTGGACGAGTAAAGGTGCGTGCCAAGACACATATTGAACATACCAAAACAAAAGAAGTTATTGTCATTGATGAGGTGCCCTATCAAGTCAATAAGGCAAAACTTGTAGAGCAAATTAGTGAGCTTGCAAAAGAAAAAGTGATTGAGGGTATCTCGGAAGTGCGTGATGAATCTGATAGAGAGGGAATTCGTGTAGTGATCGAACTTAAGCGTGAAGCGATGAGTGAGATTGTGCTTAACCATCTTTTTAAATCCACGACAATGGAAAGCACATTTGGGATTATTCTTCTTGCTATCCATAACAAAGAACCAAAGATTTTTACACTTTTAGAGCTTTTGGAGATTTTTATTGCGCACCGCAAGACAATTATTATTCGTCGTAGTATTTTTGAGCTCGAAAAAGCTAGGGCTAGAGCTCATATTTTAGAGGGTCTTACAATTGCACTTGATCACATTGATGAGGTGATTGCGACAATTCGTGCAAGCGCAGATACAGAAAATGCAAAAAATGCTTTGGTAGAAAAGTTTAGTCTTTCTGAATTG
Organism: Helicobacter equorum; assembly: GCF_900198655.1. Classification (GTDB taxonomy): domain Bacteria; phylum Campylobacterota; class Campylobacteria; order Campylobacterales; family Helicobacteraceae; genus Helicobacter_F; species Helicobacter_F equorum. The sequence continues at coordinate 58,988 of NZ_FZPO01000015.1, forward strand.
CAAGCTAAAGCCATTTTGGAAATGCGTTTGCAACGCCTCACAGGGTTAGAGCGTGATAAGATTGCGAGCGAATATGCACAGCTTTTAGAAGAGATTGCAAGTTTAGAATCTATTTTGCGTAGTGAAGAGAAATTAAAAGAAATCATTAAAGAAGAGCTTATAGAGATTAAACAAAAATTTAGCACACCACGCAAGACACAGATTGAAGAAGATTATGATGCCATAGATGTAGAAGATTTAATTCCAAATGAAAAAGTTGTGGTTACTATGAGTCATAGAGGCTATGTCAAGCGTGTCCAGCTCAAGACATATGAAAAACAAAATCGTGGTGGCAAAGGCAAAATAAGTGGAAATACACACGATGATGACTTTATAGAATCTTTTTTTGTTGCAAATGCGCATGATACGATTATGTTTGTTACCAACAAGGGACAATTATATTGGCTCAAGGTGTATAAGATTCCAGAGGCAGGGAGAACAGCCATTGGCAAGGCAGTGGTTAATCTTGTCAATATACAACCTGATGAAAAGATTATGGCAACTATTACGACAACAGATTTTAATGCGGATAAATCTCTTGTCTTTTTCACAAAAAATGGTATTGTCAAACGCACAAACCTAAGCGAATACGGAAATGTGCGTAGTGTGGGAGTGAGGGCGATCAATCTTGATGAGAATGATGAACTTGTGGGTGCAAATATCATCACACCTAGCGTCAAGGAGCTTTTTATTGCCACATATCAAGGTATGTGTATTCGATTTTGTGTCGATGATGTGCGTGAGATTGGGCGCGTGAGCAGAGGGGTAACAGGGATTAGGTTTAAGGCTAATGAGGATTTTGTCGTGGGAGCTACGACGATTTATAATGACAATGATAAGCTTTTAACCGTGAGTGAGCAGGGTATCGGTAAGCAAACAATCGCTGGAGAATATAGACTGCAAACTCGCGGTGGTAAGGGCGTGATTGTGATGAAACTCACACCAAAAACCGGAAAACTTGTAAGTGTCGTGAATGTTAATGATGAAGATATGGATTTGATGGTGCTTACAAGTTCTGGAAAAATGATTAGGGTTGATACAGAAGCAATCCGCGAGGCTGGGCGCAATACAAGTGGGGTGAAAATTGTTAATGTCGGTAATGACAAGGTGGCTTATGCCAATAAATGCCCTAAACAAAAACAAGAAGATGAGCAGCCAATAGGTGAATAACATCTCTTGTAAGAAATTCAGGGGATTATGTAGAGAATCTTGATATATTTTACGTTTAAGGAGTGACAATGAAATATGTAGTTCGGGGGGGGGGGGCAATAACAAGATAATATATCCTCTCTACGGAATTTTGATAGAGAGTGTATTTTGGTTACTAGTTGTAGGTTATGCGATTTTAGTAGCTTCTTGGGCTACTTTTAGTGTTATTGATGATCATACTTTTATTAAGACTCTCTTTATAGGTGAATATATTCCATTTTTTATTCACGCAGATATTGGGCGGTTTTATCCGCTTGATGGACAAGAGTGGAATGTTTTGAGTTATTTGTTTTCTCCAAATGCAAAGATTTTTTATGCCTTTAATGCTTTGTGTCTGATTGTTGTTGTATGGTGTTTACGATATGCATTGCTACGATTTGTATTTTCATATACACGATCTTTATATGCTCGATATGTGGTATATGGATTTATTTTGCTCTGTATCTTTTCTCCCGCATTTATTACTGCTTGGCTTAGATTATTTGTGCCAGAGCGTATGGAGTTTGTATTTTTTAGTCTTTTTTTGGCATGTTATATGTATGTAGTGTATGCACACACAAACATTAAGTCTTGGATTGTTTTAGTTTTGGGTGTGGTTTGTGCAAATCTTGCATTATATTATAAAGAAACAGCATTTGTAATGCTCGGCATTTTTGGTTTTGTGCATTGTATTTTGAGTTATAAGCAATCACTCCGAATTCATAAAGTTTTTGATATAGCCATTGTGATAAGTAGTGTGGTGTGGTTACTTGTCTATGTAATAGTCGTAGTAACACACAAACACACTGCAGGATCATACGGTGATACGCCATATAATCAACTCTTTGTTATGGCAAAAGTTGTTTTTACTTATATCTTACAAGAACCTTTTTTGTTTGTTGCAGTGCCACTTTTTGTGTTGTGTAGAATCTTTATGGTGTTATCCAAAAAATCTCCATATATCCCACTTCTTGATGCAAGTTTGGTGGGAGCATTAGCCTTGTGTGTCGAGTATATTGTGCTTAAGATTGGCGATACGCATTATCCACTTCCTGCCTATATTTTTGGGCTTGTTGGGCTTATGGGTATGGGTATGTATTATTGGAGACAACGCATTATAAGGGTTATTTATATAGTTTGCTTGGTATTGTATATAAGCAATAGTCTTTTTGTGAGTGCATATCAATTTGCCTTCTATAAGGTTGTGCCAAACAACTTTCAAGATACCTTAGGATTTTTGAGTGCTTATACTAAACAACATCCAAATACGCATATGTATTTAGAGGGTGTCAATCGTGCTTCTGGCGTAGAGGTGTATCACAGCTTTGGATCATGGCTTAAGTTTTATGGGGCGGAGGATTTTGATTTATACTCTGATATAGAAATAGATAATATCCTTTTAGGAAAAGAAAATCTTAATAGTCCATATAGTGTTTTTAGGAGTAATGCTACTGTGCCTAAGCAAAGTGGTGACATTGTGGTCTTTACGCCTTATACATTCTTAAATATTACACAAGAAAAACTCAAGGAATTTGAGCAACATTATGAGCTTTTACATATAAGCGATTTTGGTTATGAGATTCCACGGCTTGGTATAAAGGCTTTTATCAAAGAATTTGTGCGTAACAAGGGAGTTCAAGGTGAAGTCGTGTTAAATCAGAATACATATGGATTACCTTTGTATTTTTATGTCTATAAGGTGCGTTAATTGCCATAGAATCTAGAATTTTCTCTTGACTTAGAGTAGCTCTCATCTTTTATAATTACATTTTTATTTTTTATCTAAGGAGATGAGATGTTATTAGATTCAAACCTCAATGAAATCAAAGAAGGCAAAAGAATCACCGCTAAAGGGTATGCGGTGCAACATAAAGATGATACCTTCAAACCTTTTGAATTTTCTCGCCATACTTTGGGAGAAAGTGACATTTTAATCGAGATTTTGTATGCTGGAATCTGCCATAGCGATATCCACTCTGCACGCAGTGAATGGCACAATGGAATCTATCCTATGGTGCCAGGACACGAAATAGCGGGGCGTGTTGTGGCAGTTGGTAGCAAGGTAAGTAAATTTAAAGTCGGAGATTATGCAGGGGTTGGATGTATGGTCAATTCTTGTGGGGAATGCGAAGCCTGTAAGGCAAGTAACGAGCAGTATTGCGAACGCGGTATGGTCGCTACTTATGACTGCAAAGATTATTGCCATAATAATGAGCCTACTTATGGTGGATACTCTAACAATATTGTAGTAAGTGAAAAGTTTGTCATAATGGTGCCACAAGATGCGCCACTTGAAAAGGTCGCACCATTGCTTTGTGCAGGGATTACTACTTACGCACCACTTAAATTTAGCAAGGTAAAGGCTGGAGATAAAGTTGCTGTAGCAGGGTTTGGTGGGCTTGGTATGATGGCGCTTAAATATGCTAAGCAAATGGGTGCTGAAGTTTTTATTTTTGCAAGAAACAAAAATAAAGAACAAGATGCCCTTAAACTCGGTGCTACAAAGCTATATGACACGACAGATCCTAAGATCGTTATAGAACGATTTGATCTTATTATTTCTACTATTCCTACGCCTTATGATATTACAGCATATCTCAAGCTCCTTAAGCTTGGTGGAGAAATGGGGATTGTTGGGCTCCCGCCTTCTGAAGTGGATCCAAAAATTGGAGCGCAAGGACTTATTTTTAATGCCCACAAAAAAGTGTATGGCTCACTCATTGGCAGTATAAAGGAAACCCAAGAAATGCTAGATTTTTCACTCAAGCACAAGATTTATCCAGAGACAGAAATTATCTCGGCAAACCAAATCAATGAGGCATATGAAAATCTCACAACAGGCAGGGCAAAATTCCGCTATGTCATCGATATGGCGACCTTATAATAAGGTGCTTAGCTTGTATGGTATCTTGCCTTGGGGCAAGATATTAAAACTCTAAGCTCAATTCTAAGCGATGTGTAAAAAGTAACACACACAATGCTTATAGGGCAAAAATCTTATGAAACTCTGTGTGAATTAGTCTAGTTTTTGTTATACTGTATGAGTTTTTAGCAAAACAATTAATCTCATTCTTGAAAGGAAGGTTGCGATGAAAATCACATATACACTCACAGATGAATCTCCAGCATTAGCGACATATTCGTTTTTGCCTATTGTTAAGGCATTTTTGAGTAAGGCAGATATCGATGTAGAGACTTCAGATATTTCTCTCTCTGCACGCGTGCTTGCACAATTTTCAGATCGCCTCAAGCCAGAGCAACGACTCCCAGATGCGTTGGCATCACTGGGTGAGCTTGTGAATCAAGCAGAGGCAAACTTGATAAAAACTCCAAATATTTCTGCATCAATTCCTCAACTTAAAGCCACGATTAAAGAGCTTCAAGAAAAGGGCTATAATGTACCAAATTTCCCTGATGAACCAAAGACACAAGAAGAGCAAGATATTAAACAAGCATATCAAAAAGTGTTGGGTTCAGCAGTGAATCCAGTTTTGCGACAAGGGAATTCTGATAGACGTTGCACAAAAGCCGTCAAAGAATACGCAAAGAAAAATCCTTATAAGGTCGTGCCATTTGATAAAAATAGCAAAAGTCGGGTTGCCTATATGGGTGAGGGCGATTTTTTTGCTAATGAACAAGCAGTCCTTATCACAGAGCCTACAAGTGTAAAAATTGAATTTATCGATGAAAATGGCAAAATGCAGGTGTTAAAAAGTGCCCTAAAATTGGAACAAAATGAAATTTTAGATGCAACATTTATGGATGTAGAAAAACTAGAAGAGTTTTATGAAGAGCAGATACATTATGCTAAAAAAGAGAATATTTTGTTTTCTCTTCACTTAAAAGCTACGATGATGAAGGTAAGCGATCCTGTGATTTTTGGACATGCATTGCAAGTGTATTTTAAAGATCTCTTTGCGGAGTTTGGCGATGAGTTTCAAAAGCTTGGCGTGAATCCAAATAACGGACTTTCTGAACTGCTTAGCAAGATAGAATCTTCAAGCAAAAAAGATGCAATTTTGCAAAAATATCGTGAGATTCTAGCTACTAGAGCACCTATTTCCATGGTAGATTCACAAAAGGGCATTACAAACCTTCATGTCCCTAGTGATGTGATTGTTGATGCCTCTATGCCAGCAATGCTAAAAAATGGTGCAAGACTTTGGGATAAAGATGGCAAAGAATGTGATACAAATGCGTGTATTCCAGACAAGACATATGCGACAATTTATGAAGCAGTGATAGAAGACTTGCGCAAAAATGGCACACTTGATCCAAGAGTATTGGGAAGTGTCTCAAATGTGGGTCTTATGGCGAAAAAAGCTCAAGAATATGGCTCACACGATAAGACTTTTATTGCATCAAGCAATGGAGTATTTAGAATTGTTGATGAACGCACAAATTCTGTGTTGTTGGAGCATAAGGTGCAAGTGGGGGATGTTTATCGTGCCAACCAAGTTAAATACGATGCGGTGCTAAATTGGATTGATTTAGGAATACAGAGAGCAGACATTACAGGTGCTAAAGCAATCTTTTGGCTTGATGAAAAGCGTCCAAGCAATAAAATTATGATAAATCTTGTCAAGGCGCGTTTGCAAGAGTGTGGTAAAGATATAGAAATTTTAGCACCAAAACAAGCATGTCTTAAAAGCCTTGAGCTTATTAGGGCTGGAAAAGATGCGATTTCTATTACAGGTAATGTATTGCGCGATTACCTTACAGATCTATTCCCAATTTTGGAGCTTGGCACAAGTGCTAAAATGCTTTCAGTAGTGCCTATGCTCAAAGGTGGTGCGATGTTTGAAACTGGTGCTGGTGGATCTGCACCAAAACAAGTAAGCCAACTTATAGAAGAAAACCATTTGCGTTGGGATAGCTTGGGTGAATTTTTGGCATTACAAGCAAGCCTTGAGTTTTTTGCACAAAAAACTGGTAATGCTAAGGCACAGATTCTAGCAGACTGCCTTGATGAAGCGATTGCAAAATGGCTTGACAATAATAAAGCCCCTTCTCGCAAAGTCAAAGAAGATGATAATCGCACAAGCCATTTTTATCTTGCGTTGTATTTTGCACAAGCACTTGGTGCACAAACAAAAGATAGCAATTTAGGTGCATTTTTTACCCCTATCGCACAAGATCTCAACCAAAATGAATCTAAGATTCATCAAGAGTTTATTGATGCACAGGGAGTTTCTGTAGATTTGGGCGGATATTATAAATTTGATGATGCCAAAGTACAGAGTGTGATGTGTTCTAGCGCTACATTTAATGCGATTTTAGCGAAAATACAAGCGTAATGCAGAGAGGGTTTGGTAGAAGTTCTCATGCAAAAGGCTTATAAACTTCTGGCTACCCAAAAAAATCTTTCTCATAATCAAGCTAAAGCCCTGATTGATAAGGGGCTTGTGCTTGTCAATGGCAAGAAGCTTGCTCTTGCACGCACTGAGTTACCTCAAAATACGCACTTTAGTATTATGGAGATTCCAAAGCCACAAGTGCTTTTTATGAATAATGAGCTTTTGGCTATTGATAAGCCTGCATTTATAGAATCTTATGACCTACAAGCATATTATAAGGATGATGGGTGGGTGTTGCTTCATAGACTTGATAAAGAGACAAGCGGTGTTATTTTGCTTACCAAAGACGGAAATGTATTTAGTAAAAAAGCCAAGGAAGCTTTTAAACGGCGCGAGGTGTATAAAGAATATCGATCCGTGGTGAGTGGGATTATCCCAGAACCTCTTAGTATTAATAAACCCATAACCACGATAAAAAAAGGATTTGCGCGATCTCGCGTTGATAAACATGGTTTAGAAGCACTTACGCACATTAAGCCCTTAGGCGTGGTTGGTAAAAAGACATTGCTTGAAGTTGTGATTGCTACTGGTAGAACACATCAGATTCGCGTGCATTTAAGCTCCATAGATCATCCGATTGTGGGCGATAGTGTGTATGGTGGCATATCGGCTCGGCGATTACTTTTACACGCGCATAAAATACGCTTATTGCAGTATGAGATCATATCGCCATTGCCAAAAGAATTTATCCTATAAGATTTTACTCTTTGTGTTATTACCTTGTCTTTAAACCTAGTTTTACAGGTGTCGATCGTGTGCAAGATAGACTAGAGCGTTTATGGCGTATAGATTCTCACAACACAAGAAATGATACAAAACACATTCTTACGCCTACGCAACAAGAAGAGTTTTTGCTCGCTATTTTTGAGTTGGGAAGTAATATTTTAGAGCATAATTTTTATCATTATAAATTGAGTGAATCTACCAAATATCGCTATTTGCACAATGTAAAATTTTTGGCTAGACGCAAAATTGTGTGTAAGATTATGCCGACAAAAGTGGATTTTTTGTTCAGCCCAAAATATCTATGCAGTTTTGATAAATCCTCAAAGTATGCAAATGGCAGGGGAATGCGTCTTATTTTTAGATTTTCTAAAGTATCTCTTGCTAGAATCTCGCGCAAAGTTTGTCTTAGAATATCATATGGAGCAGATGGTGGAGATTTTAAAGATAGCCTTACAAGATGGCATACAAGCGTTAAAAGTCGTAGGCAAAATCAAGACATATACCACCTTTTTAGATTTCAAGCAAGAGCTAGAATACTATATCCAAGCTTTTCACAATAATGACAAAGAGGGTAAATATGCCTTGCAGGGCGATGTATTTAGAATCTATTTTGTGCGAGCCCATCCACTTAATTCTTATGTATTAGGCTATTTATGCAAGTTGCATATTTATGATAAATTTCCTATTGAAGTGATTGTTGATACATTTCGTATGTTTGCATTTTTTGAGGATTTGGACTTAGTTGATGTATTTAGCATCAAGATAAAAGAGGAGGAGTGAGTTGGAAGAGTGGAGTGCGTGGAATCTATTCTACACATACTTTGATCCTATCGCATTTGAGATTTTTGGATTTAAGGTGCATTGGTATGGATTATGCTATGTTGTGGCATTACTTCTTGCGCTGTTTATTGCTTCATTTTTACTCAAACGTTTTAAGAAACGATTTGATATAGAATCTAAATATTTAGAGAGTTATTTTTTGTGGGCAGAGCTTGGTGTGATTGTGGGTGCTAGGATTGGGTATTTGTTTATTTATGGTGATAGTGTGTATTATCTTATGCACCCTTGGCAGATTTTTAATCCTTTTAATGCACAAGGCGAATTTGTAGGGATTGCAGGATTTAGCTATCATGGCGGTGTCATTGGATTTTTGCTTGTCACGATACTTTTTTGTGTGATTAAACAACAACCTATTTTGCGTTATCTTGATCTTGCGACATTTTCAATACCTCTAGCCTATGTGCTTGGAAGAATTGGGAATTTTTTAAATCACGAGCTTTTTGGGCGTGTGATAGATTCAGATTCGGCATTCGCATTTTTGGGTGTTTTAGTCGATGGGGAATTACGCTACCCTAGTCAGCTTTTTGAGGCATTTTTGGAAGGCATTGTGGTATTTGTGTTAATGGCTGTTGCCTTTAGATTCTGTAAAAAAGATGGGTATTTGAGTGTGGTGTATGGATTGGGGTATGCATTGGCACGTTTTGTGTGTGAGTTTTTTAGGGAAGCAGATTCACAAATGGGCTATTATGGATCTTTGGGGCTTTCTATGGGACAGATTCTTAGTATTATAATGTTTATAGGTACAGGAGTATTGTTTTTTGTTATATATACTCAAACAAGCTCGAATCCAAGGAGGAAACAATGCAAAAAATAACACTCCCAACATTTAAAAACTACAAGAAAAATGCTCAAAAAATTGTCGCTATTACCGCTTATGATGCCTTAATGGCAGGGATTTTTGATGAATATGCGGATATGATTTTAGTAGGGGATAGTTTGCATATGAGTTTTAATGCCAGTAGTGATACACTTGGCATTAGTGTAGATTCTATGATTTATCACACACAAGCAGTGTGTGCTGGAGCTAAGCGAGCGCTTATTGTGGCAGATATGCCTTTTGGGAGTTATTATAACACCGATGAGGCACTAAAAAATGCCTTGAAATTTTACACACAAACGCGTTGTGATGCACTAAAACTTGAAGTGAATGCGGATAAATTAGGTATGATAGAATCTCTCATTAAAGAGGGCTTTGCGATTATGCCTCATATTGGATTAAAACCACAATCAGTGCGTGGTGAGGGTGGATACAAGATAAAGGGCAAAGATGCAAAAGAAGCAAGAGAGCTTATTGATCTTGCAAAAGAATTGGAGCGTGTAGGAGCGTTTGGGATTTTGCTAGAGGGCATAAAAAGTGAAGTCGCAACTACTATTGCGCAACAAGTCAGTGTGCCAGTGATTGGGATAGGATCTGGTGTAGAGTGTGATGGACAGATTCTCGTGTGGAGTGATGTTTTTGGATTTTTTAATGAATTTAAACCCAAATTTGTGCGTTATTATGCAAATGGCAGAGAATTTTTAAGCCAAGCTATGAAGCACTATGCCGATGATGTGCGCTCAAAGGCATTTCCAAATGATGAGGAAAGTTATTAAGGTATGGAAAAATTACATATTGATCGCATTGTGGAAGTTCAAAGTATAGATTTTGAAGATAACGAAACAAGTTTGCGTCCTAGTGCGTGGGAAGAATACATCGGACAAGAAAATATCAAGAAAAACTTGCAAGTATTTATCCAAGCAGCAAAATTGCGTAATGATTGTTTAGATCATATTTTGTTTTTTGGACCTCCAGGATTGGGAAAAACTACTCTAAGCCATATCATTGCCCAACAAATGGGTGCTAATATCAAAGTCTCTGCTGCGCCCATGATAGAAAAAACCGGCGATTTGGCGGCGATTTTGACAAATCTAAGCGATGGGGATATTTTGTTTATCGATGAAATTCATCGCTTAAGCCCTGCGATAGAAGAGATTCTCTATCCAGCTATGGAGGATTTTAGGCTTGATATCATCATCGGTTCAGGACCTGCTGCTCAAACGCTTAAGATCGATTTACCCAAATTCACGCTTATTGGCGCTACTACTCGTGCAGGTATGCTTTCAAACCCTTTGCGTGATAGGTTTGGTATGAATTTTAGAATGGAGTTTTATTCCACACAAGAGCTTGATAATATCGTGCAAATAGCAAGTAATAAGTTGAATGCACGCATAGATTCTGCAGCAAGCAAAGAGATTGCCAAGCGCTCTCGTGGCACGCCAAGGATTGCACTACGATTATTGCGACGCGTGCGAGATTATGCGCAAGTGGCACAAGAAGCAAGTATTAGCGCCACATGCACGCATTATGCACTAGAACAATTAGGTGTGAATGAATTGGGGTTTGATAGTTTGGATTTGCGCTATCTAGGACTTTTGGCTGAAAATCGAGGAAAGCCAATGGGTCTTAGTGCACTTTCTGCGGCACTTAGCGAAGATCAGGGGACAATTGAAGATGTTATTGAGCCCTATTTATTGGCAAATGGCTATCTTGAGCGCACAGCCCGAGGTAGGATTGCTACACATAAGACATATGAACTCTTGAAATTCCCTCAACCAAATATGCTTTTTTAATATTTCTTGCTAAGAAAATGTGTCATATAATCGAATTTAAAGTGTCTTTAGGTTAGAATTAGCCTCTTTAAACTTTTTGATATTTTTAATTTCTAAGGTTTTGTGTAATGATAACATGGATGCAAAGACATAAAAAATGGCTTGTGATTACAATTTGGATTAGTGCAATTGCTTTCATTGGTGCTGGTGCGATCTCGTGGGGAGGTGGCGGATTTAGCTTTAATGCTGATAGAGCTGCTAAGGTTGGAGATATAAAGATTAGTATGAATGAGTATTACACACAATACCAAGCACTCTATAATGAGCAGATGCAACGATCTCAAGGTGATTTTGATGAGGCGCGTGCAAAGGCTATGGGATTGCCTATACAGGCATTGCAAAAACTTGTCGCTCAAGCTCAATTACGAGCTTTTGGTGAGGATTTGGGTTTGCAGGTGAGCGATGAAGAAGTATTTGAACTTTTGCGTCATACAGAGGCTTTTATGGTAGATGGTGTATTTAATGATGAGGTATATAAAAATGCCGTGCGTTCAATGGGGTTGCGTACAGATAATTACGAAGAACAACTCAAAAATGATATATTAGCCCAAAAGGTATTTTATGGGTTTTTGTCTATGGTAGATCCGACATCCAAGACAGAAGAGTTAAGTTTGGCGCTTCCTATGGGAATACAAGATAGACTTGCAATACAAATCCTTGAAGCTCCAAAACTCACTATTAGTGATGCTGATATTAAAGCATATTGGGAAGAACACAGCACACAATGGCGTAGTCCAGAAAAAATTCAGCTTGAATATATTAAGGTATTAGCCAAAAATCAGTCTGTAAGTGATGAAGAGATACAAAAGCGTTATGAGACTAGTAAGGGAATGTTTGCAGATGAAAATGGCAATATACCACCTTTTGAATCTATTCAAGAAGAAATCGTGGATTTAGAGCGCAAAGATCAGGCTTGGAAAGGCGCAAGTAGAAGCTATGCACTCTTTAAAGATGGAGAGCTAAAAGGAGAGGTCGTAGAGATCGCGCTTATTAATGAGGATTTTATACAAGCACAAGGTGTCATCTTAAATACTCAGGCTATAAAGACACTTAAAGATTCTCCGCAGGGACAAACTCTAAAGCCTATTGAGCAAGATGATGGCTATGTGATCATAAAGATTCTTAGCAAAACTCCAGCGCAACCAAAGGCATATGAAGAAGCAAGAGATGAAGCCAAAGCCCAACTTCTAGTTCATAAACAAGCAGAGCTTTTACAAGAGAGTGCGAAAAAGCAGCTTGAAACCTTTAAGGGTGTGGATATAGGGTTTTGGTCTTTAGATTCTCTTTCCCAAGATAAAATTGAGCGCATCTCTAAGCTTGGACTTAACGCAATGGAATTTATGGAAGTGTTAGGGCAGATTTTTCACTCAGAATCTAAGAGTGGATTTATTCCATTAGGACAAAAAATGCTTTTATATAAGATCACTGATCAAAAACTTGAAAAACCAAATGCCACAGAATTACATTCAATGAGTGCATACTTTAAGCAGCAAGTATATATGATACTTTTTGGTGAGTATCTCAACAGGCATTATCCACCAAAAATTTTTATGGATCTTGATTAATGAGGAGCATATATGCAAGAAGATCTTAATCCTAATAACACTACTTTAGCCATCGACATTGGCTCAAGCAAGATTCATGTGCTTATCGCAGAAACTATCGGTGATGCTCCTCGTGTGATAGGTTGGAGCACGTGTGAATCCCAGGGAGTGCAAAAAGGCATTGTTACAAATATTGAGCAAGTGAGCGTAAACTTACGACAAGCCATAAGAGATGCGACAAATATGGCAGGCATCAAAGCCAAAAAAGCGATTGTATCTATTTCTGGAGCCCATGTAGAATATACTTCCTCAAGTGCTGTGGCTAATATTCCAGAACGCGCTGAGATTCAGATTCGTGATATTGAACGCCTTATGCAAGCTTGTGTATATAATGCATCCTTAAAAAAGGAATATGTGCCCATCCATGTGTTACCTTATAAGTTTTCAGTTAGGGATTATAAAGTTCCTATTGAAGACCCACTTTTTATGAATGCCGATAACCTTGAATGTCATGCATATATTGTGATGGCAAAAAAATCTATTGTAGAAAATCTCAAAAAGATTCTCACAAAGTGCGAAGTTGAAGTAGAAGATATTGTGCTTAGTTCTTATGCATCTTCTATAGCTGTGCTTACACCAGAGGAACGCAGACAAGGTACGGTATGTATTGATATTGGAGCACAAACTTGTGATCTGATGATTTATAGTGGTGCGTCAATGTGTTATGGGAGTTATTTCCCTGTAGGTTCTGCACATATTACTTCAGATATTGCTAGAGTGCTTGGTATTTCGCGTGATGTGGCAGAAAAGCTCAAGGTTGAATATGTTGATATGATTGTGCAAGAGGGCGATGCACAAAGAGGACTTAATATTTCTTCTAAAGATGCCGAGAACAAAACTATTCCTGTTACGACATTACACAAGATTACAGAAGCTAGGGTGCGTGAAACACTTGATGTATTGGCAGGTATTATTGAAAATAGTGGCATGCGAGATCAGATTGGTGGGGGTGTGGTGCTTACTGGTGGTATGACAAAACTCAAAAATCTTGAGCAATATTTACACCAAGCATGTGTTATGCATCCATTGCCAGTAAGGATAGCTATTCCAACTGGAGTAAATGGGGGATTTGAGATCCTAAAAGATCCTGAAATGGCGACAGCAGTTGGACTTGTATTGTATGCGTCAGGGTATTTTACAAATTACGAATTGACAATGCAAAATACGATAAAAATGCGCAAAAGTCATGGTATGCAACCTACTATACAAAGCTTGTCAAGTGGATTTCAAGAGGGGAATGTGCAAGACTTGCAGATAAAAAAACAAGTTTTACCTATGCAACCTAAACAAAAAACACAAAATACCGATGTAGAGGGAAGTGGTGTCAAAGTTGGGGGTGATAATCTCTTGCAACGTGCTTGGAGATGGTTAAGCCAATTATTTTAATATGAGGATATGGTGATGGAGAGTAATATTTTAGATATACAAGAGCTTGGAAGTGATGTGATAACGAACGGACAGATAGGAAGTATCGCTGTCATTGGCGTAGGTGGTGGAGGCTGTAACACTATCAACTATCTTATTTCTCATGGTATACAGCAAGAAGTGACACTCATAGCCGCTAATACGGACGCTCAACATCTCAAACACAATAAGGCGCACATTAAACTTCAGTTAGGTAAAAAAACTACCAATGGTTTGGGAGCTGGGACAAATCCTGAACAAGGAAAAAAAGCAGCCGTAGAAAGTGAAGAGGAGATACGCGAGCTACTCAAAAATTATGATATTATCTTTATTGCTACTGGTTTGGGTGGTGGAACAGGAACAGGAGCTGCACCCGTGATTGCTAAGATTATGCGTGAAACTGGGGCTTTGGTTATATCCATAGCTACTACACCCTTTAGATATGAGGGCAAAAGGCGTGCAAAAGTGGCAGAAGCAGGTAAGAAGGAACTTAAGGCAGAGAGTGATTGTATCATTATTATTCCCAATGATAGAATATCTTCAAAAGGTGGTATAGGCAACAGAGAGGCTATGGCAAAAGTTGATAGTGTGCTTGCCAATGCGGTTAAAGGATTGGCAAATATTATTCTTGGAGGTGATGGCGAGAGTAATATCAACATAGACTTTTCTGATGTCTCAGCTGTGATGAAAAGCAGAGGACTCGCAGTAATGGGTATGGGTGAAGCCCAAGGAGCTAATGCAGCCAATCAAGCCTTGAATAACGCACTATCTTCAGAGATGATGGGGAATGTCAATGTAACTAACGCACAAGGGATTCTTGTATGTTTGGAGATTCACCCTGATTATCCTAGAGAAGAGATGGAGGAAGTGCTTGATAGAATTGGTGAGTATGAAACCGATGAAACAATCTATAAGTGCGGAATCTATACCAATGAAAGTTTTTTAGATGATTTTGTGCGTATCACATTTATTGCTACAGGCTTTGCCGATGAGGTGGTAGAAGCATCTGTGGCACAAGAGAGTGTAGAGAATCTTAAAATGACTTCTTCTAGTGTTTCGCCCACTCATCAATCTAGAGAGATTCGTAGGGTTTCAGGAGATGGTATTACAGAAGTTCATTATGATATTCCAACTTTTATGCGTCAGGGGCAAGACTAAATGGCGTTTCGTGGCATAGATTCAGCATATTTGTTATTGCTTGGGGTGTGCGTGGGGGCAATGATTGCATGTGGCATTATGAGTGCACCCATAATCTTTCGAGCTGGCGAGATTTTGTCTATACCCATTAGCATAGAGCAAAGTGGTATTTTGATGGGGCTTATTTTTCAAAAGCTGTCAATGTTGCTTTATATTGTTGGTATAATCATTTTTGTCTTTGAACTTTTTGCAGCACGTCTTTTCCGAACCTCTGGGGTGTTGGTTATGTTGAGTGCTGGTGTGAGTATTATGATGATCTTGCTTTTTAACCTCTACTATATGCCTTATATTCTGAATACCACAGATACTCAAGCACCAGAGTTTGAATCTATGCATACCCAAAGTGTGATAGTTTTTAAAATCTTGGTTGTTAGTTTTGCAACACTCTTTGTTGCAAAATCTTTCAAACTTTTTAAATCTTAATTGTATACACTTTCAAGCTTAGAGTAGAATCTCTAAGCTATGTGATTTAGGATAGTTTGTGCAAGTGTTTGCACATCTAATCCCAAAGAATGCTCGACTATTTCACTTTTGCCATGAGGGACAAACATATCACGCACTTCAAAACTTGTAATTTTACTAATATGCTCTTTTGCCGGAGTTTGCATAAGTGATTCTATAATAGCACTTGCTACACCACCTAGATAATATGTATCGCTAAATACAAATGCATGTTTGTGTGTGCTAAGAAGCTGCGTAAGAAGCTGCGTATCAAGTGGCTTTACAAATCGTAAATCAAGGAGTGTTGGCATAAGTCCATTGTCTTCTAAGATTTTAGCACATTTCCATGCTCTACCAACACCATTGCCATACCCTATGAGCAAGATCTCTTTGCCATTTTGTAGAATTTCCGCTTTCCCCAAGCTAAATTCATTTTGTGCAAATGTGTTATTAGGAAGTATAAATGTATTGCGTGGGTAGCGAAATGCACTTGGAGCATAATCACAAGTAATGGCAAATTCTATGGCTTTGCAAAGGCTTGTATTATCGCGTGGTGCAAAAAGTATCATATTTGGGATAGCGCGCAAATATGTTATATCTAATAGCCCTTGATGTGTTTCGCCATCTTCGCCTACTATTCCAGCCCTATCAATTGCAAAGCGCACAGGCATACTCATAATGCTTACATCATGAATGATTTGATCAAATGCGCGTTGCAAAAAAGTAGAATAGATTGCAACAAATGGGATAAAACCCTCTTTTGCCATAGCCGCCATAGATGTAACTGCATGCTGTTCGGCTATAGCTACATCCCAAAAACGATTTGGATCATAGTCAATAAGCGCATCTAATCCAGTGCCAGATGGCATAGCTGCCGTAACTCCTGCGATTTTTGGATTATCTTTGGCAGCATGTAAAAGTGTGGCGCTAAAGGTTTGTGTAGGTGTTGGGGTAGTGCTAGGAGTCTTGATGCTTCTACCTGTTTGTATATCAAAAGGACCTACACCATGCCATTTTTCAAAATGCCCTTCAGCAATCTCATAACCCTTGCCTTTGGTGGTTTGTGCATGGATAATGACAGGTGTTTTTAGTTCTTTGGCTTTTTGCAAGGTAGAGATGATAAGCCCTAGATTATGTCCATCGATTGGTCCTATGTAATCTAGCCCTAATTCCTCAAAGAGTAAGCCAGGTGTGATAAGTTTAAACGATTCTTCTAATCTTTTGGCGAGATAGGAGGTAGATTCGGGCATGACGGAGAGTGCTTTTTTGATTTTGGTTCGTATGGATCGATAGGTAGGGGATGCAAACGCTTGTGAAAGATAATTGCTGATTGCCCCTATTGGTTTTGCGATACTCATCTCATTGTCATTGAGGATAATAATCACAGGATATTTTCGTGCGCCAAGTTCATTTAGTGCTTCGTATGCGAGACCTGCACTAAGTGCACCATCACCAATAAGTGCGATTGGGATACGAGAGGCATTTTGGAGCGCAAAGCTTTTGGCAGCCCCTACAGCAAGAGATATAGATGTCGAACTATGTCCAGCTATGAAATAATCATCGCTAGATTCTGTAGGATTGCAAAATCCACTAATTCCTCCAAATGTGCGCAAACTCTCAAACTCATTCCATCGTCCTGTGATGAGTTTGTGTGCATAGGCTTGGTGGCTCACATCAAAAATAAAAGGATTGCTTTTGCACTCAAAGGTATGATGCATTGCTACGATAAGTTCGACTGCACCCAAAGTTGAGCTTAAATGCCCACCATTTTTACTCACTGTGTGTAAAATCTTGGATCGAATTGCCTGCGTTAAGATTTCTAGTTCATCAAGACTCATTGTGTGGATAGATTTTTGCTCTAATAAAGCTTTGGCTGTTTGCTCAACTTCTTTAGGGGGTATAACGCTTGTATTCATAGCTCTCTCATATTTTCTAGGATGGATTGTTTCATATTTTTATAGCGTGTCATAATGCTTCCATCAAGATTGCCTTGATTGCTGATGATAACGACACCACCGGGTTTTAGTGCGTTATCGGAGAGAATAGTAATTTTTTGCATACCTTCTGGTTGTGCGCTTTCTAGCTGTTCTTTAAGATATAGATAGTCTTGTGGATTGACTTTGAGTGTAATGTCCGTAGCATCGATAATGGAGTGTAAAAGTTCTTTGGCAAGGGTAAGTGCGACTTTTTGACTATTTTCTTCTATTTCTTTGACAATGACTTCTTTAGCGATATCCACAGCTATAGCACTTAGTTCTTTTTCGAGGTTTTGGAGATGAGTTTGAGAATCTTTAAGGGCATTTTCTAGGGTGATGATAGAATCTACCAAGACTTTCTTTTGTGTATTGAGTTCGTCTTGTATTTCTGTTTTGATTTCTTCTTTCGCTTGATTGTAACCTTCTTTGTATGCCTCATCTTTAGCATTATTAAGTTGTTCTTGTACTTGACTTTGGGCTTTTTCAAACTGCAATTGTAATTTGGCTAACGAATCAGATAGTTCATCGCTTTTTTGCAAAAGTCTATCCACAAGTTCTTTTTCTAAGCTTGGTATTTTTGGTGGCTGCTCTATGGGCGCAATCTCTTGCACGACTGGTGTTGGTGCCATTTCTTGTGGTGTCGTATCATCATATTGTGTGATGGATTTAAACTCATACTTGCTAATCTTATGGTTACGTGCACTTTGTGTGCCAATGATATTTTCTTGATTAAACAATGACATCATCCTGCTCGCCTAATTGAATTAGACCTTGTTCAGAGAGTGTTTGCACGACTTCGACAATTTTTCGTTGAGCATTTTCTACATCACGCACTTTAACTGCTCCAAGAAATTGCATTTCCTCGATAAATTGTTCGCTTGCCCTTTGACTCATATTTGCCATAAATTTTTGTTTGAGTTCATCATTAGCTGACTTGAGCGCAAGAGTAAGATCCTTCTTGTCGGCGATTTTTAGGATTTCTCTAATAGCGTTATTATCGAGTTTGTTGATATCCTCAAATGTAAACATCATCTCTTTAATTTCTGTAGCAAGTTGCTCATCAATTTGTTCAATGTGTGCAATAGTTGCTTTGGCTGCTTTTTGTCCTAATCTGTTAAACATTTCTGCCACAGAACGTGTTCCACCAACTTCTACTTTGTAGCTTGTAAGAGATTCTAGTTTGTTTTCAAGCACTGCAGACACTCTTTTAACAACATTTGGCGAAATATCTCCAAGATTTGCCATTCTAATAGCCACTTCAGCGCGTAAATCATCAGAAAAATACCCTAAAGTCTCTGCTGCAGAGTTTGGATCCATGTGCGCAAGAATGAGAGCGATTGTTTGTGGATGTTCGTTGATAATAAAATCTGCGAGCTGTTGCGGACGTACTTTGGCAAGGTATGCAAAGTTTTTGGCAGATTGCATTGTTTTGGCAAGTTTGTCTAAAATTGCCTTGGCAGCCTCTGGTCCTAGTGCTTTGATAAGTAAATCTCTTGCATAATCCAAACCACCGGTGTTAATATATTGGTTAGATTGGAAAATGATATAAAATTCTTCTAAGATTGCTGCCCCTATACTTTTATCGGTATTACCAAGTTGTGCAATTTGTTTAGAAATTTCTGTAATAGAATCTATATCGAGGTGGCGAAATATATCACTAGTGATTTCATCACCTAATTGTATGAGTAAAATTGCAATTTTTTCTGACATAGAGAGTTCATCATATTGTGCTCTTTGTCGTGGTGTGAGATTAATCGCCATATTATATCCTTACTCTATGAAGCATTATTTATTTCTATTTCATCTTTGATGAGTGTTTGAAAAAGCGAGGCAACTTCCTCAGGTTTTTCAGCAATGATACTACGCATACGCTCTAAAATAACTTCATATTTTACTTCATCTTCGTTAAACCCGCCACCAAGACCTAACTGATCTTCTACGCGTTTGCGTAGCTCACTAAAGCGATTGAGATCTTCATCATCATCTTCTTCAAGACGTAAGAGGGATTCTACCTCATCATCATCTTCTTCTTGCACTTCAAGCATACGCTCGGCAAATGGTGTAACGATTTTTTTGTAAAAGATAAAGAGTACAATAGCCACAATAAAGTATTTGATAAGAGGCAAGAATGGACCTAAGTATTTTTCGATATTTTCCGAAAAGCTTTCCCAAGAATCCTTAGGTCGATAATTGGCTGTAGCAGCATTTAGTTCAAAGTTCGAAACCTTAACAAAATCTCCCCTATCCTCATTAAAGGATATAACGCCTTTGACAATATCCTCTATTTCTTTTAAATCACGCTCACTTCGCGGCACATATTCCAAACGCCTGTTTCCATCTTCATTGGTTACTTCGCGATATGTCCCATCGATGACCACACCTGTACTTATGCGTTTAAGTGTCCCAATAGGTCCTTTGATTTCACTTACTGTTCGATCTACGACATAGTTTGTGGCTTCATCGGTTTTATGTTTTTCATTCATGATAGTATTATCATCAAGTCCTTGGACAGGTCCTATATTGCTTACTACACCCGGGACACCACCTATTGGAGCTTCACGAATACCCTTTTCGTGCTCTTCGATATTTCGTTGCGCAGCAACGACATTGTTGCCAAAAAGTTCTTGTGTTTGTTTGACCTGACTAAAATCAAATTCCATACTTACTTGCGCACGGACTCTGTTTTCATCACCTACAATAGCCTTAAGTGCCTCGATGATTTTGCGTTCATAATTTTTCTCAATATTCATTTGATATTTGCGTTGCTGTTCGGCAAGTTTTATCATGCCCGATGGTTCGCTAAATTCATTGAGTTCACCGAGTAAATCCCCATCTTGATTGATGATTTTTACTCTATCTGGCGTGAGGTTAGTTACCGCAGCAGCCACAAGATTTTTGATACCAATGGTTTGTGCCTGGGTGAGATCCATGCCCTGCCGTAGTTGAATCTTAACCGATGCGGTGGGTGGAATGTTTTGCTTGCTAAATACGGACTTTTCTGCTGGAGCAATAAGGACACTCGCGCTCTCAATAGCCGTAATGCTTTCGATAGTTTTTGTGAGTTCGCCCTCTACAGCAAGTTGGTATTTTGTTTGTTCCCTAAAGTCTGTATCACCAAGATTCTGATTTTCGATAAAGTCGCTAAACCCTATTTTTTTCCCTTGTTTTGGGATCCCTAAAGAGGCGAGGTTAATGCGTTGCTCATAGACCTTGTCGCTAGGGATAAGGATTGTATTATCTGTAGGAATTTTATATGGAATCTTGTTTTGTTGGAGGTTTTGTAAAATAAGCGCACTATCTGCAGGATCCACACCATTAAATAGCACAGAATAGCCTTCATATTCATTTTTTGAATCCACTCTAAAAAGCACAAGATAGGTAACAAATGATATGAGAATAACAATCGTAGCAAGAATAATAATGCGCTGTTTTTTGTTAATACGCCCAAGTATTTTTGAAACTTGTTCTAAAATTAACTGCAGATTCAAATGATTCTCCTAATTTTTGTCACTGCTCTAGATATTGTTGTATAAACGCAAGCACACGCGTATTTTGCTCTTTTGTGCCAATAGTGATTCTAAAAGCATTAAGTCCGTAACTAGTTAGATCGCGCACAATAATCCCACGCTCCAAAAGCCATTGGCAACATTTGCTACTTTGAATTTTGTCGCTGTGATAGGTAATAAAATTTGTATACGAAGGGATATACCTAATAGCGTGATCTTTTGCAAACTCTTCATAGCGTGCCATTTCCTCGAAATTTTTCTGTATGCAAGAGTGGATAAAATCTTGATCTCTAAGGGCTTGGATTGCTACTTGCAAACTTAGTGTTGTAATATTAAATGGTGGTCGCACTTTATGTAAGGCGGTAGTAATATCTTTTTGTGCTATACCATATCCTACACGCATGCCACCCAATCCATAGGCTTTGGAAAAAGTCCCTAGATAAATGACATTTGGGTATGTAGCAATAAAATGTGATGGATTAATGCTTCTGGCACTATCTTTGTAGGTGGCATATTCTTGATATGCTCCGTCGATGACTACAAGTGTATCAGGGCTGATTTGCGCGATAAAATCCTCTATTTGCTTAGATTCTAGACATTCTCCTAGTGGATTGTTAGGCACACACAAAAAGATAATATCTGGCTTATGTGTTTGGTAGGATTCTAAAAATTGTGCAAGATTATGAGCATTATCAGGTGTTTTGATGACTTCTGCACCATAAAGCTTGGCATAGATTCCATACATTGCAAAGGTTACTCCTGCATGCAAGATTTTAAGCCCTTCTTTATATAGTGCGTGGATACAAAATTCAATAATCTGATCGCTCCCAGATCCGATAATGATATTTTGAGAATCTACACCATAATGCGTAGCTAAGCCATCTTTTAACTCATAATATGAATCATCAGGGTAAAGACTCATAGTCTCAAGTTGTATGGATTGTAAGACTTTTGGGGAAGTGCCATATGGATTTTCATTACTTGCAAGTTTGATAATATCTTCACGCTTTATGCCATATTCACGCACCACTAATTCTATAGGTTTTCCAGCTTCATAAGGGGTGATATGTTGCAATACGCGATTAAAGTGCATAATACATCCTTGTGACTATAAATCTAGAATTTGAGTTGCTTTTTTAAGGTGGTTTCAAAAATTCTGTGCCAAAACTTTTAAATTGTATCGCATTTCTGCTAAAGTTTTTGTAAAATTTTTAGCAAAATTCTTTAGTGCGATAAAGGAGTGTAGTTATGAGTTCAAATGGACGAGAGAAAATATTTAGAGAATACGATATACGCGGTATTTTTGATAAAGATCTTACACAAGATGTGGTATTTAATATCGGTAGGCTTTTGGGAGAGAGACTTAAAAAGCTTGGAGAAAGCAGTGTGAGTATTGGCATTGATGCACGCACACATTCACCCATTCTTTTTGGGTGGCTAAAAAGTGGTTTTGAAAATGCCCATATTGCAGTGTATGATTTGGGGCTTATTCCTACTCCTGTGGCATATTTTACTACATATAATGCCATAAATGGCGTGCAGTGTAGAAATTCTGTGATGATTACAGGTTCGCATAATCCCCCACAATACAATGGTTTTAAAATAACTTTGCAAAATGCACCATTTTATGGTGAGGCGATTAAAGAGCTTGGAGAGGAACTTATAGCACAGCTTGATACGCACCCATATCTACTTTCTACTGAATCTTGTGAAAAGCTCCCAGCACTAGATTCTTATATTGCATTTTTGAGTGAGCAATTTGCTCATCTAGCGCATTTTCCTTATAAGGTTGCCATTGATTGTGGTAATGGCGTGGCAGGTGTGGCGATTAAGCAAGTGTTAGAGAATCTACATATTGATTATGAGGCGTTGTATTTTGAGCCAGATGGCACTTTTCCTAATCATCACCCAGATCCAAGCGAGGAAGAGAATTTGCACGATCTTAAAGCCATTATGGCACAAAAACAAATCCCTATTGGTATTGCCTTTGATGGCGATGCGGATAGGTTGGCACTCTTAAGCACAAACTATAGCTATAAGGGCGATGAGTTAGCCATACTCTTTGCACGTGAAATGGCAAGTCGTGGCATCAAACCTATTGTCATAGGCGAGGTAAAATGCTCGAGTATAATGTATGATGAAATCAACAAAATAGGTAAGGCAGTGATGTATAAAACTGGACACTCCAATCTCAAAGTAAAGCTCAAAGAACTCAACGCTGATCTTGCTGCTGAAATGAGCGGACATATTTTTTTTAAAGAGCGGTATTTTGGGTATGATGATGCGATTTATTCGGCATTTAGGGCATTAGAATTGTTTGTAAAATCCACACCACAAGAGATAGAATCTCAAATTGCAGCTTTACCAAAGATGTTTTCAACTCCAGAAGAAAAGATTCCCACCACAGAAGAGCAAAAATTTTCTCTTATTGCTAAGCTAACAACGTGTCTTTCTCACCCACCAGCAGACTTTCCAAAGATTTTAGATATTATTGATATTGATGGTTTGCGCGTGGTATTTGAGCATGGTTGGGGACTTTTGCGAGCAAGCAATACGACGCCAGTGCTTGTTAGTCGTTTTGAGGCAGATTCACAAGAGTATGCGATGTCGTATAAACAAAAAATGCTTGAACTTCTCGCACAATGCCAGTAACAATCTTTGGGGTGAGTGATGAGTGCATTTTTTGAACGATTTTTTGGGGATTTTTTGCAATCTAGAGAATATCAAGAGATCACACTTAGCAATCCGTTTGATATGCATTTGCATTTGCGACAGGGTGGAATGCTTGAATCTGTGTTGCCTTTTAGTGCTAGGGATTTTGCCCTTGGTGTGGTAATGCCAAACCTAAAACCCCCGATTATGACTACTGCTTTGGCGTTGCAATATCGCGATGAGATTATGCGCCTAAGTAAAGGCTTGGATTTTATACCTTTTATGACATTGTATTTACATGAGAATCTAGACAAAGAGGAATTGACACATGCCTACACACAAGGTATAAGAATCCTCAAACTTTACCCAAAGGGAGCGACTACAGGCAGTGAAAATGGTGTGCGTGAAGTTGTAAGTGAGCGGATACTTGAGATTTTGCATATTGCGCAAGATTTGGGCTTTATGTTATCTATTCATGGCGAAAGTAATGGGTACTGTATGGATCGCGAATTTGAATTTTTGGAAGTGTATGAATTTCTTGCTCGCACATTTCCGCATTTAAAAATCATCATCGAGCATATGAGCGATAGGCGATCATTAGAGAGTTTGGAGCGATATGAGAATTTGTATGCCACGATAACCTTGCATCATATGTTGTTAAGCCTTGATGATGTGCTAGGGAATCTTATGCACCCAGATTTGTTTTGCAAACCCATGATAAAAACACCAAAAGATAGAGATTCGTTACTTGTATGTGCCTTAAGTGCTCACCCAAAAGTGAGCTTTGGTTCAGATTCTGCACCACATTTACAAAGCAAGAAATATTGTGCATCGGCTCCGGGTGGAATTTTTTCTGCACCAATTGCGCTTAGTATGTTGGCAAGTGTGTTTGCATATCATGAGAAATTAGAGAATCTTCAAGCGTTTGTGAGTGATAACGCATATAAAAATTATGGGCTAGATTCTGTATTGGGTGATACGCACAAGGTTATCAAGCTTTGGGCACAATCTTGGGAGATACCACAAAGTATAGCGTGCGAAGATAGTGCAATTTCTGTGCTTTTTGGCGGAAAACAATGTGTCTTTGGACGCACTAGTAAATAAATATCAAGGAAAAATGTGAAAAAATCGCTATATTATGCTCATTTTCCATATGTGTATATGGTGCTTTGTATTATCGTGTATATCGTGTGTTTGCCACTTTTGGTAGCTAGTGTGTTGCGCAAAAAACATAAAGATTCATTACCCCAGAGGTTTTTTGGTGTGCATTTTAAGTTACCTTTTAAACCCCAGTATTGGTTTCATGCATGCTCTTTTGGAGAAGTGAAATCGCTAGAGCCTATCATCACGGCTTTGTTGAAGGATTCTCGTCAGCCGCTTGTATTGATTACTACTATTACACACACAGGCTATGCAGAAGCAAACAGGCTTTTTAAGTCTAAATTTCCTACACAAGTGTGCGTGAAGTTTCTACCATTTGAGATTTTTTTGCCACTTTGGCGTGGAAAACTTAAGCAGCTAAAAAGTCTTGTTGTCATGGAAGCAGAATTATGGAAAATGCTTTTTTTTATCGCAAAATCTAGGCGCGCTAAGACTTTTTTGCTAAATGCCAGAATCTCGGATAAATCGCACAAAAATTATGAACGCCTCAAGGGATTTTATAAGGGTATTTTTGAAAATATTGATGTGGTGCTTGCCCAAGGTCAAAAAGATAAAAAGCGCCTGCAGGCTATCGGTGCGCGTAATGTCAGTGTATTTGGGAATCTAAAAATGCTTAATCTCCCAAAAGTAAGCAAAGTTTATCACAAAATCGCACCGCTTACCATACTTGGGGCTAGCACACATAAGGGTGAAGAAGAAATTATTATACGAAGTTTTTTGGACTTTAAAAGGCAGTATCCAAACGCGCAATGTATTCTTGCCCCAAGGCATCCAGAGAGATTTCAATCTGTGTGTGAAATGCTAGATAAAATAGGGCTTACTTATGAGAGATTAAGTGTGCTTGGTAGCGAGCTTAGAGGAGACATTATTGTGGTAGATATGCTAGGGGAGCTTGTGAATCTCTATGCTGTAAGCGATATTGTCGTGCTTGGTGGATCATTTGTGCCAAAGGTGGGTGGACATAATCCGCTAGAGCCAGCATTTTTTCAGACAAGACTTATTAGCGGTGTGCATGTCTTTAACCAACAAGCCCTTTTTGCGTGTGTGCAAAATGTCAAACTTATAGAATCTACAGAACTTACCCAAACGCTTTTGGAGTATGAAAATTTGGATCCAGCGCATGTAGATTTTAGGGTAAATGCCCTTGAGGAAATTATAACACTCATTAAATAGAGTGTTTGTTCCAAGGTTTTTTCGCATATGAGAATTATACACAAAAGCACAGAGTAAATATTAAATATAGCCTAAGAGATTTTTGGCTAGACTTCAGAAATTTTTTTGAAATGGATGTGTATGTTAGGAGATTTAGTAAAGATCGCGCGTCCTTACCAATGGACAAAAAATCTTTTTATTTTTGTGCCTTTGTTTTTTGCATTTAATATTTATGGTATATGGGGGATTGATTATCGCGTAGCCGTGGGTGTGTTTGTAGGTTTTAGTCTTGTGTGCAGTGGGATATATTGTCTTAATGATGTAATCGATAGGGATTATGATAGGTTGCATCCTGCAAAACAAAACCGACCTATCGCAAGTGGTAGAGTAAGTGTAGCAGTAGGTTTTGTGTTTGTGTGTATTTTAATGTTCGGGGGGGGGGGCATTGTTAATGAGCCTTTCTCCTCATGGGGTTTTTATTCCTGTTGTCTTATATGTAATTATTAATACCCTTTATTCTCTTTGGCTTAAAAATATTGCTATTATTGATGTTTTTGTGATTGCATGTGGATTTGTATTACGATTATGGGTAGGTGCGATTTGTTTTGATATACCTCTATCACATTGGATCGTGATTGTTACATTTCTTTTGGCACTTTTCTTGGCTTTAGCTAAACGACGCGATGATTGTATTTTGCTTGAAAGAAGTGGATACAAAATGCGTCAAAATATAGAATCCTATAATCGTGTGTTTCTTGATGTAGCAATGAGTGTGTCAGCTTCTATTGTGATGGTGGCATATATTTTTTATAGTATTGATGAAGAAGTTATACAGAGATTTGGCACTGATAAGTTGTATTTCACTTCCATTTTTGTCCTACTTGGAATCTTTCGTTATTTACAAATTACTTTTGTCTATAAACGTAGTTCAAGTCCATCCAAGATTCTCCTCAAAGATAGATTCTTGCAAATTAGTATTTTGGCTTGGCTTATATGTTTTGTCGGACTCGTGTATTTTAAAGTATAAAGGAGTGTTATGAGAGGGATTAATGGAGTTTTTTGGATAATTAGCACATGTGTTTTTGGGGTTTTTGCCTATATTAACTGGCGTTATTTAGATGTGCAGTTTTTGGAATATACGAGAGGTGATGAGTTCCCTCAGTTTTTGCAATTACAAAAAATGTATGAGGGGATGCTAGAATTTGATATAAAAAAATTTTTTGCTTTTGAATTTTATAATTATGGTTTTTTATGGTATGTATGTAATCTCCTTATAGTCTTACCTTTTAAGGTGTATCCAAATTATGAAATGGCTATTTATATGCCTAGAATGCTTAATGCATTATTTGCTATCGCTTTGCTTGGGGTGATATATAAAATTGCGAAATTATATGTAAGTTCAAGGATTGCACTTCTTTTTTGTATTTTTACTATCACTATGCCAGGTTTTTGGAAGGTTGGCTATCTTTTTAAGCCAGATCTTTTCCAGGCTCTCTTGCTTTTGTGTTGTGTATATTATCTATGTAAGGATAATTTTCATTTTGGTAAATTTTATTATTATGGCATTATATTTTTTGGACTTGCTCTTGGTGCAGCAAAGTTTCAAGCTATTATGTTTTTGCCACTACTTTATAGTTATATTTTTTATATTTTTATTAGTAATCCGAATATGCACTCACTCATACATGTTGTCAAAAAGGTTACAATAGCTACATTGAGTATTTTTGCGCTTTGGATTCTTACAAATCCTTATCTTATGCACCCTAGAGGTTTTTTAGCGTGGCTTGATATGTTTAAAGGGAATATGAATAGTAATGCTACTAATCATGGTTCCTATGTCGATGTAAGCATCATGCACAAGCTATTTCAGGTTGTAGATTTTTATTATTTTGAGCTTATAGTCTTTGTTTGTTTAGTATTTGTTTGTATCGCGTTAGCTATTCTGGCTTGTAGGATGTTTTTTGCACGCGCACATACATTTCAAAAATATTATAAGTTTATTCCTGTTGCCGTTGGTTTTAGTGTTTCGATGCTTTATTTGTTATTGCAAGTTAATAAAGCTTGGGAAACATATTATTTTAGTTCAATATGTTTAGGGATTTTACTTTTTATTCCTTTTGTGCTTGTTATTAATGAAAGATTTGATCGCATGAAGTTAATGCTCGGGGGGGGGGCATTTAGTATGCTCATAATTTTAGAAATATTTGGTGGTTTTTACAATCATGCTTATCAACAAGTTTTTAAGAAATATCCCCGTGATCTTTCCACCATCAAAGAACAATCAGACAAGCTAGTTGCACTTTTAAATCCTTATTTCAAGGATATGCATCCACCATTCACGCTTCTTATTGACACACCGCTTGCTTATTTGCAGTTTGGTTTAGAACCCAAAAATATTTATAGGATCTATGGTCATCTAAGTCCTGAGGGCTTTGTGTATGAAGAATGGAATAAGAAACCCCATACCTTTTCCTTTGTACCAAAGGATTTTATTATTTTACGCAAAGATTCTGTATTCTTTAACTCATTAAAAAGACCCAGCGTTATAAGTCAAAATCTTGCACATTCTTTACAAACCTTGCAGGAATTACAAGATGGTGTGTGGCCATATATAAAAATCATTGATACGCAAGACTTTGTGGTATTTCAGAATCTTAATACAACCCATAATGACAAGGAGTAGGATATGATAATAAGCAGATTCACTGAGGCTTTAGTGAGATTTTATAATCGATATTATGTTGTTTTTTGGCTAGTTTTTGCTCTTGTTGTATTGAGAGCTTCGTATTATAGTTTGTTGGCAGCATTTGAGAGTAGTCTAGATATGCAATGGTATCCTGCAGTGCAGCTATGGACTTCGGGGGGGGGGGGGGAGCCATTTAGATGTCATTAATCCCTATGTAGCCTTTTTAGAAGGAGATAGGTTTATGGCTAATGGTCCAAATTATATGCCATTTATGTATTTTTTTATGATGCCTTTTGCATTTTTGGATTGGGAAAGTACCAAAATAGCCTTTGGGCTTTTAAATATTATATTATTTCTTGCTACGATATTTATCTTTTATATAGCGGGTGTGCCTAGATTGTTTTTGTGGTTTATATCGATTTTGGTGCTTTTTGGTTATACGTATGGTAATGTTATAGGTAACGCACAAAGTGCAATTATTGTAGGATTTGGTGTTGTGTTGGCATACTCATTTAGACATAAACCTTGGATTATGGTTATAGGATTGTCTTTGGTATGTGTAAAGCATTCTTTTGCACTACCTATTTTGCTTGGATTTTTCCTTTGTGGATATTACAAAGAGGTTTTTGGTAGTGCTTTGATAGTATTTGGGTTTGTCTGTTTGTTTGGGTTTAAGGTTGGTGCTTCACCCATTGAAGTTTTACATCTACTTTCACAGGTTAATGCTTATGCTTACTTGAGTGATCATGCTCTTGGTGGACCAAGTGATTTAATGAGTCTTTCCCAAAAGCTTTTTGGCACTCCGTATTCGGTGATTTCTTTTGTCATTCTTTTGGTGTATGTCAGTTTTGTGGTTTTGGTATGGAGATTTAAACCTAAAACTCATAGGGTAGTAGCAGCTTCTATTATATTGTCATTACTTACTTTGCCACACTTGGGATATGATCATTATATGCTTTTTATTGCTATATGTTTAGCTTCTCTATCTTGTAAATATGAAAAAATTGTATTATACATGGTTGTTTTAGCGCTCTTTTTATGGCGGGGTGAAAAGATATTCAAACCTCTTTTTGAACGCCTCAATCCAGATGTTTCAATACATTGGGCTATGAATATGGGTGTTATTTTTTGTGTTTGTGTCATTGTATTGTTTGCGTTAGTCTCATATGGGTTGATCTTAAATACCAGGAAACATAAGTGTTAGCTAGATATGTGCTTGTTGGTTGTGTTGCTACGGCGATTTTTTATATTGTAGCAAATGTGTTTGCGTTTTTTGGCGGTGGATATATTGCTACTTTTATGGGTAATCTTGTGAGCTTTATTTTTGGATATTTTGCACAGATGAAATACGCTTTTGGCATACGACCAAATCACACTACAATGTTGCCAAAATATATTGTGACATTGTGCCTCATTTTTGGCTATGGGGAAATTATCACATTTTTGGGCAAAGACTTTTCATATATATATGTGAGTTTGTGTATCGCATTGAGTGTGCCTTTGTTTTCCTATCCCTTGCAAAAGTTTTGGGTATTTAGAGAGGTGAATGATAAAGGTTCCAAAACATCTCTCGGGGGGGGGGGCATAGATACTCTAGAAGATACTCCCTTGTAGCTTTTTATCATCATATAAACATCGTTTTCTTTCTTCTTTTTTCTTTGCACAATAAACTTTCTTATAGCTATTTCCATAATACTATAAATCTTAATATATTCTTTGCAACCCGCGATCAATCTTTACGCTTTTTTCTTATTGGCTTGTGTATATCTCGAGCTTATATGTCTTCGTATCTCATTTGTAAGGAGTTTAGATGATTGTTTTTATCCCATTAATTTTATTTTCTGTATTGCTTAATGCAATCGCACAGCTTTTGTTGAAAAAGGGTATGAGTAGTTTGGGAGAGCTTAGTTTGAGTATGGATTTTATTATGCGTGGTGTATTAAATCCATATATCATCTGTGGTATGGGCATTTATGCCATAAGCATCGTATCTTGGCTTATTGTATTGGCAAAGGTCAATGTGAGTGTGGCATATCCATTTTTGAGTATAGGGTTTATTTTTTCTGCTATCGTAGCATATTTTGCTTTTGGCGAGCCATTAGGGGGTCTTAAGATATTAGGGATTGCCTTGATATGTTTAGGGCTTGTATGCCTTACAATGGCAAAAGGTTGAGGTCATGCGTTATATTGTAATTGGTGGTAGTGGATTTGTCGGTCTTTATGCCATTAGGGCAATCTTAGATTCTTTAGTAGGGGATCATGCCAAGGTTTTTGGCACACATGATACACAAAAACCACAAGTGGTGTGTATAGATGTGTATAAATCCCAATATTTACCAGATGAAGTTGAGTTTGTATATTGTGACATAACCAAAGGTTGTTCATTTAGATTTTTGTCAAGCGATATTGTGATACATCTAGCAGCTAGGGCTTATGCCCCAAAACCTCCTAGAGGAAATTTGGAGCAATATTTTAGGGAAGTAAATGTGCAGGGAACTAGGAATATTATAAAAAGAATGTTGGCACATGGATGTAAGAATCTTGTGTATTTTAGCACCGATATGGTGTATGGCAAACCACAATACTTGCCTGTAGATTGCAATCATCAGCGTGAGCCATTTGGTTGGTATGGACGCACCAAGGTAGATTCTGAAAATTTTATTTTTGCTGCTAGGGATCAAGGATTGCGTGCTACAATTTTTAGACCGCGTATTATCGTAGGTGCAGGGCGTTATGGAATCTTGACAAAACTTTTTGCATTAGTGCGACACTCTCTACCTGTCCCTATGATTGGTAATGGCAAGAATTGTTATCAGATGATAAGTGTTAAAGATTGTGCACAAGCCATTGTATGTGCGATTAACAAGGGGATTCCAAATGCAGAGCTAAATCTAGGATCGTATAATCCTCCTAGTATACGAGAGTTATTGAGCAAGCTCATCACACATGCGCATTCTAAGTCTTTTCTTGTGCCTACATATGCCAAAGGCATGAAGTATATCTTGGCTTTCTTAGAATCTGTGGGAATACCCTTAATGTATAAGGAGCAATATATGATAGCTGATGAACAATATATCGTAGATATTCAACAAACTATAGATCTTTTAGAGTGGCAACCACAAGAGAGTGATACTGATATGCTTTTTGAAGCTTATGATGAATATATGCTCCGTTTTAAGTCTTAAAAGAGCGACTGGTTATTATAATGTCGCATCCACATTGATAAAAAGGAGAGTTTATGGGCTTTGCAACGCATTCCCTTGATGTATTGCGTAAAATTGGTAGGAGTTACGTGCTTCCTGCACAAGAAATACAAACACTTTTAGAGCAACACATTCCGCTAGATACCTTAAAATGTATCTTGGATTTTGGGGCAGGGACATTATTTTGGAGTGAATTTTTTGCCGCAAAAATGATTAAAAATTCATCCTCTGGTGTGGGGGGGGGGGGTAATAGCATTAGATTCTATTTATAAGACTTATACGCCACCTCTAAAACATTCTAATATTACTTGCCTTTGGGATTTAGAATCTATGAAAAAAGAGCCTGATATGTTTTTTGCAAGTGATGTGTTGCATCATTTGAATTTTAAGGCTTGGCAGAATATTTTGCATAATCTTACTTCTAAAACGCGTTATGTTGTCATTAAGGATATTGATGCAACGCATCGATTTGGGAATTTTGCTAATGCCATGCACGATTTATTGATAAATGGTGAACGCGTACGGAGCATATATCCTCATAATCTTGCTAGGGATTTAGGGGAGCTTGGGTATCATACGCAATACTTTTATATACCTAAACTTTGGTATCCACATTTTTTGCTTATCGCGAAGCGTTAATAGAGGCTTGGCATATATGCTTTAGGTTTGTGCGATTGTGTGGATAGCCACTATGCAAGATTCTATATCCGTATGTGTGGTGAATGCGCCAGCACTTATCCTTATGCTACCGCCCTTGGCAAAACTTCCTAAGATTTTGTGTGTTGCAGGATTGCAATGCAATCCCACACGCACAGAAATCCCAAATTCTTTATCCAGTCTTAATCCTGTTTCTGCAATGTTTTTATGTTTAATATCAATTGAAAGTGTCGCATTAGCAGGGTTTGCTACTTCATAGAGTTTGACATTTTTTAGGGATTTTAACCCATCAATAAGGGTATTGCGTAGTGCCAGTTCGTGTGCGTGAATCTGTGCTATGCCATGTTGTTCTAGCCATTGTATCCCAGCACAAAGTCCTGCAATGCCGTGCATATTTTGTGTGCCACTCTCAAACTTATCGGGCAAAAATATTGGTTGAATCTCCTCTTCACTCGCACTACCTGTGCCACCAAACACAAGTGGCTCTAAAGTTTGCATATCAAAATCATCATGTATGAGTAGCGCACCCACACCCATAGGCGATAAAAGCCCTTTGTGTGCGCTAAGAGCCAAAAAATCTACTTCTTGCATGACATCATACATTTCCATACAGCCTACGCTTTGGGCGCCATCAAGCAAAAATTTCACGCCCTCATTTCTTGCTAAGATGCTAAGTTCTTTAAGCGGGATTGCTGCACCGCTGACATTATTGATATGCGCACAAGCTAGAAGTCTAGCGCCTTTAAGCAATGTCCTAGCAGATTCTAAGTCCAGTTCGCAAAGTTGTGTGCAAGGGATTTGTAAGATAGTAAGATTTAAGCGTTTTTGTAGGGTATGAAGTGGGCGCATAAGTGCATTATGTTCCATTTGTGTGGTAACAACAATATCATTTGGACGCAAAAAACCTTGTAAAAGTGTATTTATCGCCATTGTGGCATTGTGTGTGAAAAATACCCTTTTGCAATCTTGCAATCCAAACAAATCTGCTAAAAGCCGTCGAGATTGATATAAGATTTGTCCAGATTCTATAGAGAGCGTGTGTGTGCTTCGCCCTGGACTCGCCCCTATGTTTTCCATAAAGGCACATACTGCTTCTTTTACACCCGGTGCTTTAGGGAAGCTTGTAGCAGCATTATCAAGGTAGATTCTATCCATTAAGCAGAATACATAAATGACACATTAGATTATGCATTAAGAGCTAGCGAATCTTGTATGGTATATAGGCCACTTGGTTTAGCAGCCAACCATTTGATCGCACAAATAGCGCCCTTGACAAATGTCAAACGACTTGTGGCATTATGTGTGAGTTCAAGGTATTCGCCATCAAGATAGAATCCTACATTGTGTTTGCCTACCACATCGCCCCCACGGATACTCATCACGCCTATTTCATCTTTGCTTCGTGCTCCTATGATACCATCACGCCCACTCACGCGAACTTTTTGCAAATCTAGTCCTCTAGCTTCTGCACAGGCTTGTGCAAGTGTAAGCGCTGTGCCACTTGGTGCATCTTTTTTGTGTCTGTGGTGATATTCAACAATCTCAATATCGCTGTTTTTGAGTGTTTGTGCGACTATGGCAGAGATTTTTGCAAGTATTGCTACACCCATACTCATATTACTTGCATATAGAATCGGACAGTGTGTGCTTAGGGCTTGGAGTGTCTTAAATTCTTCTTGCGAAAATCCTGTTGTGCCGATCACCATAGGTTTGTATCTATGCAGATTCTTGGCCGTATGCATAAGTTCCAAGCTACCCTCTTTGGAGGAAAAATCAATAATACACGCACAAGAATCTAAAAAATCTTTGATAGTTGTTGCTACAGGAAGGTTTTGTGCATAAAGCTCTTGTGTGTTATCGCGCGCATATACGCTACTTAGCTGTAGATTCTCATCTTTTGATACTTCTTGGACAAGCAATGATCCCATGCGCCCACTTGCCCCAAAAATTCCAACTTGTAGCATTGTGTGCCTCCTTAGTGTAAAAATGAGGAATCCCTATGTTGTTTGATTACTTATAGATTCGCTTTGTTCTGCGGTAATGAGGGGATTTATCACCAAATCAAGACTACCAGAGAGCATAATTTCTTCTAAAGAATATAGCGTGAGGTTGATGCGATGATCGCTTAGGCGATTTTGAGGATAATTATATGTGCGTATGCGCTCACTTCTATCCCCACTACCTACCTGATTTTTTCGTGCGGTGGCATTTTGATCGAGCTGTTCTTGGAGTTGGGCTTCATAGATTCTAGCCTGGAGGATTTTCATTGCTTTGTCTTTGTTTTTGTGTTGAGATTTTTCATCTTGCATAGAAACGCTAATACCTGTGGGTATGTGTGTGATACGCACTGCCGAATCTGTGGTGTTGACGCTTTGCCCACCATGCCCTCCCGCACGAAAGACTTCAATTTTTAGATCATTGGGATTGATATGCACCTGCACATCATCGACTTCTGGCATAATCGCAACGGTGATAGCGGAAGTGTGTATGCGCCCCTGGGATTCGGTCTCTGGGACTCTCTGCACCCTGTGTGTGCCACCCTCAAATTTGAGTCTTGAATATGCACCTTTGCCCTTAATAAGCGCGATGACTTCTTTGTATCCGCCGACACTATTTTCGCTTGAACTAATGATCTCTACTTTCCATTTTTGTAAATCTGCATAGCGACAATAGGCTTTAAACAAATCCCCCACAAAGATTCCGGCTTCATCGCCACCTGTTCCGGCACGCAATTCTAGGTAAATATTTTTATCATCATTCGGATCTTTGGGAATTAAGAGGATTTTTATTTCTTCTTCAATTTCTTTGGATTGGGTTTCAAGGCTTTTTAATTCCTCTTTGGCAAGTTCCCCTAACTCCTTATCTTCTAAAAGTTGCTTGTTTTGTTCTATGTGATCTAGGATCTGTATGTATTGGCGTGCTTTTTGCACAAGAGATTCTATATCGCTTTGTTCCTTACTAAGGGTCCTTAGTTTTTGAATGTCATGTAGAATCTCGGAAGTTTGTAAGAGTATGCTAATCTCATCATAGCGCGCGATAATGGGTTGAAGTTTGCTAACTAACATTTGATTTTGATACCTAACTTACCAATTATATTAAGTTGCTACACACCAAATCGTGTAAACCCATTATGCTTTAGATTAAGCACTTTGGGCAATTTTTTTGACACTTGCGTTTAGTCGTGACACTTTTCTAGCTGCTGTATTTTTCTTTAAAATTCCTTTGCTGACAAGCTTGTGAATCTCTCTATTAGCTATTTTTAGGCATTCTTGAGCTTTTGTAACATTTTTAGATTCTACTGCTTCTCGTAGCGATCGCACCATATTTTTGAGTTTAGTTTTGTAGTAGCGGTTGCGATCAGTTCTTGTTTTTGTTTGTCTGATGCGTTTTTGTGCAGATTTATGATTTGCCATGGGTCTAGTTAATCCTTTTATAAAAAAATGTAGGGCAAAATTCTACCGAAATTTATTTAAAGAGAGTTTAAGTCTTAGAATCTGATAGGATTCTTAGAGATTTACAAATCTTTAAGGAGTAGCGATGAGCAAGGCAAAAAGAGAAAAAATCTTTGGGACTGATGGTATGCGTGGTAAGGCAGGTCGTTTTTTGACACCATATTCTGTGATTAAGCTAGGTGCAAGTGCAGGAATTTATTTCCAACAAGCTTCCCAAGCAATTCGTAGCAATAAAATCCTCGTAGGCAAAGACACGCGCCGAAGTGGTTATATGGTAGAAAATGCCCTTGTTTCAAGCCTCACTTCTGTAGGTTATGATGTGATTCAGGTAGGACCTATGCCTACTCCAGCGATTGCGTTTTTGACAGAAGATATGCGCTGTGATGCGGGGATTATGATTAGTGCTAGTCATAATCCTTTTGATGATAATGGGATAAAATTTTTTAATCATCTAGGCTACAAGCTTGATGAAGATTCAGAAACAAGCATAGAGAATAATTATTATGATGAAGAGCTGCTTAATGCCTCACTCAAAGTGGGTCGTGAGATTGGTAGCTCAAAGCGTATTGATGATGTTATTGGGCGATATATTGTGCATATCAAAAATTCTTTCCCCAAACATCTTACATTACAAGGTATGAGAATTGTGTGTGATTGCGCAAATGGTTCAGCATACAAGGTTGCACCGACTATTTTTAGAGAGCTTGGAGCTGATGCGATTATGATTAATGATGAGCCAAATGGGTATAATATCAACGAACAATGTGGCGCGATGTATCCTCAAAATCTCGCACAAGAAGTCAAGCGATATCGTGCTGATATAGGCTTTGCACTTGATGGCGATGCAGATAGACTTGTAGTAGTGGATAATGAAGGTGAGGTTGTAAATGGTGATAAGCTTATTGGTGCTTTGGCGCTGTACCAAAAACAAAATAATATGCTAAGAGGCGATAAAATTGTTGCGACACTTATGAGCAACCTTGCACTAGAAGAGTTTTTAAAAAGCCATGGTATTGGTTTGGAGCGTTGCAATGTGGGCGATAAATATGTGATAGAGAGTATGCAAAAATGTGGAGCAAATTTTGGCGGAGAAAATAGTGGGCATATTATTTTTGGGGATTATGCAAAGACGGGTGATGGGCTTGTATCGGCATTGCAAGTATTAGCTTATATCAAACAAAGTGGCAAAAAATCTTCTCTTGCTCTTAATCCTTTTGCGCTGTATCCAAGCGAAATGATAAATCTTAATGTTTCTCAAAAGTTGCCATTGGAGCAGATTGCGGGATTACAAGAGAAACTAGATTCTGTGAGTGAATCTGGCAATCGCCATTTGGTGCGTTATTCTGGTACAGAAAACAAACTAAGAATCTTAATAGAAGGGAAAAATTCCAAAAGTGTCAAAACACAAATCCAAGATCTTGCAAACTTTTTTAGAGCAAAGTTAGGCTAATGTGGCGTAAGCTTTGTGTTGCATCCACCAAGAATCTTGGCAAGATTCTTATTATGTTTGGTGTTGGCATTGGTATTTTTGGGGTGGATCAGTGGCTAAAGCATGTGTTTTTGCAGGGATTTAGTTTTGATTCTCATATGATTACTTTAGGTGGTAATGCCCTTGTGTATAACGATGGGGTAGCATTTTCTATGTTTGCATTTTTGGGTATATACCTTAAATATATTCAAAGTATTATGCTTGTGGTATTATGTGTATTTATCATATATGGAGGGTTTATAGAAAGGCATTATGTGCCATTTGGGCTTATTTTGGGTGCAGGTGTAAGTAATGTGTTAGATAGATTCATACACGGAGGTGTTGTGGATTATGTGTTTTGGCATTATGGTTTTGAATTTGCGATTTTTAATTTTGCTGATGTGATGATTGATGTAGGTGTTGTGCTTTTGGTATGGCAAGTGTGGCGTGTGCCACGAAAGTCTTAATGATCTTTCATCATATAGGCTTGCTCACCATGAAGTGCTATATCTAAGCCCTGTGCTTCAATATTTTCACATACACGCAAATCTGTAAAAAGCGCTATGATTTTAAAAATCACAAAACTTACAATCGCTGAAAATACAATACACACCATAATGCTAAAAAGTTGCTCTAAAAACAAATGATAGCTACCGCTAATAAATAATCCCTCACCCAATGTGCCTTCGCCTGTGGCTTGTGGATTAACCTCGCTACTTGCAAAAAGTCCAGTAGCGATACCGCCCCATACGCCTCCTATGCCATGCAAACTAAATGCATCAAGCGAGTCGTCCCATTTGAGCTTATTTTTGATAAAGCTAAGTCCCATGTAGCACACAATTGCGGAAATAGCACCGATGGAAATACTTGAGTAGATTCCTACAAATCCACATGCCGGAGTGATACCCACAAGCCCAGCTACAAGACCACTTAAACTACCCAAAATAGTTGGACGCTTGTGTATAGCCCACTCTAACAAAACCCAAGCCAAAAAGCCACTTGCTGCAGAGATGATACTTACCACGAACGCATTAACAGCAATTTCATTGACACTGCCTGCACTTCCGGCATTAAATCCTAGCCAACCAATAAATAAAAGCACCGCCCCCAAAAATGTGTAGGGCACAGAGTGTGCACCACTAGAGATATGATAGCTGTCCTCTTCTTTGCGTGCGCCCACGATTAATGCTCCTACAAGACCAGCTACACCGGCACTTACATGTACAACACCACCTCCAGCGAAGTCCAAACCACCACGCACAAGCAAAAAGCCTTTTTCACTCCAAATCATATGCGCTAATAGATCGTAGACTATGGTGCTCCAAAAAATAAGAAATACGACCAAAACACCGAGTTTTATGCGCCCTACAAGAGATCCAGTGATGATGGCTGAAGCAATAAGGGCAAACATCATCTGAAAAATGACATGCAAGATATGAGGCACCCCATTTTCATCATAGCCACTAATGTCTACTAATCCAAGATTTTCCAGTGATCCTATGATACCAGACCCACTATCTTCGCCAAATGCAAGAGAAAATCCTATGGCAATCCATTGCAGGGTAATCACACCAAAGACAATAAAGCAATTCATAATGGTATTTAGTGTGTTTTTGGTTTTTACCATACCTGAATAAAACATAGCCAATGCCGGAGTCATAAGTAGCACTAGCAACGAACAAAGCATAAGAAAACTTGTGTTTGTTGTATTCATAGCATATCCTTTGGGGGTAAAATAACGCGTGGATAATAGGACAAGCTTTCTTAATAATAACTTAAATATAAGATGCATAATCGCGTTTGGCAGGTGCTTTGTGAGAGTTTATATACGAGGATTATATGGTATTTAGAGTTTAGAATCTGCGAGTGTTAGTGCAAAGAGCACACGGACATCGTGCATTGTTAGGCATTGGTATGCTTGGGTTAGCGTGAGACCAGAGGTGATAATGTCATCAAAGACAATCACTTCTTTGTGTGTGTTATGGGGTTTTGGTTTATAAAGGAAATTGCGTGGATTATTTTGGCGAAACGCCAAATTTTTACCAGCATAGCTTATGGGGTTTTGGGCAATGAGTGTGCCATATTGTGGGTGTAATGTCTTGTTGGAAGCCTTGCAGAATTCTTTGACAATGATTGCAGTGTGCGCATAAAAGCCACGAGGGATATCATCTAAGCCTATGGCAATGGTTTGTGAGTGCAGGGAGGCTTTGGCAAAAAAATATTGTGCACAATGTCGCGCCAAATGTGCCAAAACGCGTGATCCAAAATGGTGATATTTGCTATAAAGTAGCGGTGCGATATCACTTAGTCTAAAAAAACTATAGACTTTAAGTCCGCATTCAAGCACTCTTGAAGTAGGGCGTATAGGGAGTGAATATAGGCATTTTTTGCAAATAGGTTTTAGGCTAAGATTCTCACACACAAGACATCGCATCATTACTAAAGCGAGTTAATCTCACGCACAATTGTTTGCGTGATTCGTTCTCGAGGCAGGGTAGCATCTAGTGTGAGTGTGCGTATTTCTAGTAATGCACAAAATCTTTGCAGTCTTTCTTGAATCTCAAGCATATAGGCAATACCACGCTCTTCAATTTTGTCGTGCGTTTTTTGCCCCAATCTTACCCTTAGGCTTGCCTCATTAAGAGACAAAAGAATGCATAAATGCGGTTTTATGCCTCTCATGCTTGCGTGATTATACGCAACGGCTTGAGGGATATCTTTTGCATAAGCAATGCCAGAGATTAAACTCCGATCAGAGATGATGAGTTTTTGAGAATCTAAGTTGGGTTTTAGCACTTCGTGGTAGTGTTGGGCGCGATCTGCCAAAAATAAGAAAAATTCACAAAAACTATCGAGATTAGGCGTGTGTAAAGTCATCTCTCGTATATGTTGTCCTGTTTTGCTACCACCGGGTTCTTTGGTGACAATAGCTTGAGGATAATGGTTGCTAAGAGCCTCAATTTGTGTGCTTTTGCCAGAAGTATCAATACCTTCTATCACAACATATATACCATTTTTTGGGGTTGAGAATGAGAGATTTTGTGGGTGCATAGATATTCCTTATCTTGTGTGTGCTTGGATATACTCACACACGGCTTGTGGCACCATATGAGAGATTTGCCCTTTATGGATAATAATAGATCGCACTACAGAAGAGCTAATGAAAGCATTTTGGAGGCTTGGCATAAAATACATGGTATCAAGATCGGGGTTTAAGGAGGTATTAGCATATCCTAACTGGAGTTCGTATTCAAAATCACTCACCGCCCTAAGTCCTCGTATGAGCACATTTGATTTTTTTGATTTTGCAAATTCTGCTAACAAACAATCAAATCCCTCCACCTCTACATTGGGCATAGAATCTAGCGCGATTCGTATCATTTCAAGGCGTTGAGTAAGGCTAAACATTGGGTGCTTAGTTTGATTTTTTGCTACAGCAACAATAACCCTATCAAAGATTCCAACACAACGCTTGATAATGTCTAAATGTCCATTGGTAATTGGATCAAATGTTCCCGGATATATGGCTATTTTATACATAAACGATGACCTCACATTGGTATATAAAAATCCAAAAAACACTTTATTGTAATACAAGAGTGCTTAAAGCTTAGAATCTAAGCATAGCCAAAAAGTTTTAAATAAAGTTTTGTGTGTTACAATTGCGACTTATTTTACAAGCAAGGGTGAAGCGTGTTAGCAGAGATTGAAAAGCTAGATAATCAAATACAGCAGAGTTTTGATACGATCAAAACAATGGAGCAGTTGGAAACTTTTCGTATCCACATGATAGGCAAAAAAGGCAAGCTTACTACATGTTTTAGCGCATTACGGGATTTCGATGAAGCGAGTAAAAAAAGCGTAGCCCAAAAACTTAATACATTAAAAAGCACATTTGAAACACTCTATGAAGAAAAAAAGCAGATTCTAACGACTTTAGAGTTAAATGCAAAGCTTGAGCAAGAATACATTGATGTATCGCTTTTTAACACTCTGCATTCTCGATCGTTGGGACATCCTATCACACAAGTGTTAGATAGAATTATTGATTATTTTGTTAATATGAGTTTTTCTATCCAAAGTGGTCCTTTGGTTGAAGATGATTTTCATAATTTTGAAGCATTGAATCTACCCAAATTTCACCCAGCTAGGGATATGCAAGATACTTTTTATTTCAAAGATTCTTTTTTGCTTCGCACACATACTTCACCAGTGCAGATTCGCACTATGGAATCTCATTCTTTACCTATTCGCGTAATAGCACCAGGTAGCGTGTTTCGTAGGGATTATGATTTGACGCATTCACCAATGTTTCATCAAGTTGAGGGACTTGTGGTTGATGAGGCAGGAAAGATTAGCTTTGCAAATCTCAAATTTATTTTAGAGGATTTTTTGCGTTATATTTTTGGCGATGTGCGTGTGCGTTTTCGTGCGAGTTTCTTTCCTTTTACAGAGCCAAGCGCAGAAGTAGATATTTCGTGTGTTTTTTGCGATGGAGCAGGGTGTAGAGTGTGCTCTCACACAGGTTGGCTTGAGGTGTTAGGCTGTGGTGTGGTGCATAGCAACGTTTTTAGGGCTGTGGGCTATGAAAATGTTAGTGGATATGCATTTGGTTTGGGTGTGGAACGCTTTGCTATGTTACTGCATAGAGTGAATGATTTGCGGAGTTTTTTTGAAACAGATTTAAGAGTACTGGAGCAGTTTTAGATGATTATCACTAAGCATTTGTTATCAAAGTTTGTCGATATTAGCGCGATTTCTCTTCAAGAGCTTTGCGCAAAACTTAATGATATTGGGTTAGAGGTTGAGGGTGTTACGCATATAGA
Organism: Helicobacter equorum; assembly: GCF_900198655.1. Lineage (GTDB taxonomy): Bacteria > Campylobacterota > Campylobacteria > Campylobacterales > Helicobacteraceae > Helicobacter_F > Helicobacter_F equorum. The sequence continues at coordinate 101,172 of NZ_FZPO01000015.1, forward strand.
GATTCCACACAAGGTCGTTGTTGGAAAGGTGCTGACTAAAACTCTTCATCCAAATGCGGATAAGCTCAGTGTGTGTGAAGTTGATGTAGGATCTCAAGTGCTACAAATTGTGTGTGGTGCCAAAAATGTTGCTAAAGATCAATTTGTCGCAGTAGCACTAGAGGGTTGTGTGGTGCGTAATGCCAAGGGTGAAGAGTTAGAAATCAAACGCACAATGTTGCGCGATGTAGAAAGTTGCGGAATGATTTGTTCAAGCACAGAGCTTGGCTTACCAAAAATCAATGATGGTATTATGGTGCTTGATAAGAGTGCTGGAATCCTTACCTTAGGCAAGGAATTGCGAGGATTGGAGCTTTTTGACAATTATGTCATTGAAGTATCCATTACTCCTAATAGAGGCGATTGCCTTAGTGTTCTTGGGATTGCAAGAGATATTAGTGCGTGTTTTGATTTGCGCCTAAAACCCATTAATGATGCGGATAATATTCTAAGCATAGGACTTGGGCGTGTACTTGGTGTATTTACCGAAAATACATTGTATTCACATTTGTTGTATCGGATTATTGAGATAAGAGAGCTTTGCCCATCTGTATCGATGTCATTAATTCTTGCCTATACGGACGCGCTTAAAGATAATGTGATTCAAAATTTCTTGGAATATGCCACATATATGACAGGGGTGATTTTGAATGCTTATCGTTTGGATGAATGTCGGTTGCGTGGGGCAGACACAAATTCCCTCCAAGCACAGCTTTCTATCAAAAAAGATAAATCTGGTATAGAAGTTGTGTGTGCACAAGATAAGATTCTCTCCCAAATAGGCATAACTTGTGATGAAATTACTTGCGATATAAAATCTGAGATTTTGATTTTGGAGGCAAGCTATGTGCCACCACTTGTGATTTCAGAAATTATCCATGATAAGAAGCCAGAATGCAAACCTTCACTTACCTACAGAAGCACTCGTGGGAGCAATCCTAATCTTGATCAAGGTATGAACTTTTTGTGTCAATGTATGTTAGAGTGCGGTGATGTGTTATTGTATTCAGGCACGCACAATATTACCCGCCATGAGCAAGAACATAAGATTAAGACCACTTTTCAAACCATTAACCAAATCATTGGCAATACGCTTAGCCCAGAGGAAATGACTGAAACCCTAAAACGCTTAAATTTTGAGATTGATGTCACTTGTGATGAAAATTTCTTTATGGTGACAGTGCCAAATTATCGCCACGATATTGCAGATATGCAGGATTTGGCTGAAGAAATTTTACGCCTTTATGGGATAGATTCTATTCGTGCTAAGCCATTGGCTTTTAGAGAGAATCTTGCGCTTAATACGCATTATAGATTCTATGCATATCGTAGGAATTTGGCTCATTCACTATTGGCGCAGGGACTTTATGAGTGTATTCATTATGTGTTTGCTTCTTCAAAAGATTTAGAGGAATATGGTTTTGTACATATAGATTCTGAACTTGGACTCTTAAATCCTATTGTGTCCGAGCTTGATACACTACGCACGAGTCTTATTCCGCATATGATCACTAGCACAAGGCGTAATCTTAATTTGGGATATAAAAGTATCGGATTTTTTGAAATAGGTGCTGTGTATACCCAAAAGCGTGAAGAAAGCCAACGCCTTAATGTCTTTGTCTGTGGGGAAAGAGAAGGGGAGCATTATCCATATCCTAAAGGTGTGAAGTGGGATATTTTTAGTTTTAGTGCGCTTATTAAGAATACTATTGGTGAGTTTAGCTTACAAAATGCCTCTACACACCCACACAAAACACAAAATTTCGCTAAATTTGGTTTTTGTGGTGAGCCCCATATTTTGCACCCATTTCAAAGTGGTTTTGTCTATAAGGGCGGTGAGTGTATAGGATTTATTGCAAAACTTCATCCAAAGCTTGGTTTAGGAGATGGTTTTGTGTGTGAGATTGCGCTAGATTCTACACTGCAGCATCTCACTCATGCTAAGGAATTTTCAAAATACCAAAAATCCCAGCGTGATCTCACCGTGCTTATAGATTCTAAGATTCCGTTTTATCACATTAGAGAAGCACTGCTTAAGGCTAATATTCCTCACTTATTAACTCTTTACCCTATGGATATTTTTACCCAAGATCTAGATTCACAAGTTGCGCTTAGCATACGGCTTGTGTTGCAGTCTATGACAAAAACACTTCAAGAGCAAGATTTACTAGAGGCTACACAACATGCACTAGCGGTGCTAGAGCAAGAATTTGGTGCAAGGCTTAAGGTATAATATGCGCATCACAAAAATTGATAAGACACATACATTTTCAAGCGTCATTAATACGATTGCAGCGGATAAATCTATCTCTCATCGTTGCGCGATTTTCTCACTTTTGTGTGATGGGGTGTGTGAGGTAGAAAATTATCTTTTGGGTGAAGATACACTTCATACGCTTAAGATTGCTTGTCAGTTGGGGTTAGAGGTTGAACACATATCATCTGATTGTATGCGTTTTATCCCACCAAAAAATGGTATTGTTGAGCCAAGTGATGTGCTTGATTGTGGCAATGCAGGTACAGGTATGCGTTTATATGCAGGACTTTTGGCTGGGGTGCAAGGCTATTTTGTGCTAAGCGGCGATGTGTATCTCAACAAACGCCCAATGAAGCGTATTATCGAGCCATTGACAAATATCGGTGCAAAAATTTATGGGCGTTGTCATAATTCTTTGGCGCCATTAAGTATTATTGGTAGGGAATTGCAAGGTTTTTCTTATATGAGCAACATCGCTTCAGCACAGGTAAAAAGCGCTATGATTCTTGCAGGACTTTATAGCAATACACACAATACATTTAGCGAACCACTATTAAGCCGAGATCATACCGAGCGTATGCTAGGAGGTATGGGTGTGGAGTTTATGACATATCACGATTCAAATGGTATACATATAAGTTTTGATCCGCTTCCAAAGGGCAAGAAACTCCATGCGTTTAAAATGCGTATTCCTGCTGATCCTTCTAGTGCCTTTTATTTTGCGTTAGCAGCGTGTATTGTGCCAGATTCTCATGTCGTGCTAGAAAATGTTTTGCTCAATCCTACGCGCATAGAAGCCTTTGAGATTCTCAAAAAAATGGGCGCAAAGATTTCTTACACACGCAAAGATTCACAATATGAGGACGTAGGCGATATTGAAGTGCGCTATGCACCGCTTAGCGCTATAGAGGTTGTGCATAATATTGCGTGGCTTATTGATGAAATTCCAGCGCTTAGTGTTGCATTTGCGTGTGCAAAGGGAAAAAGTGTTGTGCGCAATGCCAAAGAATTGCGTGTCAAAGAATCTGATAGAATCGCAACAACTATTGAGGGCTTGCGTGCTATGGGCATAGAGTGTGAGGAATTTGAAGATGGTTTTAGCGTGCAAGGCGGAGAGTTAAAAAGCGCAAGTGTGGATTCGCGAGGCGATCACAGAATTGCGATGAGTTTTGCAATAGCAGGGCTTATGTGCGGTGTGGAGATACGAGATAGTGCGTGTATTGATGTGTCATTTCCAAACTTTTTAGAGATTCTTTTGCAATTTACGCGCGTAGAATCTACGCAAACACATCCTTAAGCGTATTTTGTAATGATCGCGATCTTGGGCATGGGTGGGACAATCGCAGGGGTCGCTCATGCTAAGATTCATAATACAGGATATAAGGCAGGAGCACTTAGCGTTCAAACACTTTTAGAGGCTTTGCCAGAGATAGACAGCGTTGCTGAATGTATGTGTGAGCAAATTGCTAATATCGATAGTGCCGATATGAGTGATGTGTTGTGGTTAAAATTAGCACATCGTGTCAATACGCTTTTGGCACAAGAGGATATTGAGGGCATAGTCATCACGCACGGAAGTGATACCATGGAAGAGAGTGCGTTTTTTTTGCATTTAGTAACTAGGAGCGATAAGCCTATTGTTTTTACGGGAGCTATGCGTCCAAATACTGCCTTGAGTGCTGATGGTATAAAGAATCTCTATAGTGCTGTTGTAGTTGCAAAGGATACATATGCCAAACATAGAGGCGTGATGATCGTGATGAATGAGAGGATTCAGAGTGCACGCTATGTGAGCAAAACCCACACACATAATCTCGATGCTTTCTCTTGTCCAAATACTGGTGATTTGGGATATGTGATAGATGATAGAGCATATTTTTATAATCCACCTTTTGCTACACACAAGATGCAATTTTGCCTTGATACAATCACCCAACTTCCAAAGGTTGATATTTTGTATTCATATGCTAATGATGGATCGGCAGTGGCTGCAAAGGCGTTGTATGAGCATGGGACACAAGGGATTGTAATAGCAGGAAGTGGCGCGGGAAATATACACCACTCTCATAAGGCAATGTTACAAACTCTCATACAACAGGGTTTAGTTGTGGTGCAAAGCACGAGAGTAGGTTCTGGGGTTGTGCGAGTGAGTGAGCAAGATTGTGCACTTGGGTTTGTTGGTGCGTGTGACCTTAATCCGCAAAAGGCTAGGGTACTTCTTGCTTTGGCATTGATACACACGCAAAGTCCCGCAGAGATAAGACAGATTTTTGAACATATTTAATACAGAAAGGATTGCAGTATGGAAGTGAGATTAGCAAAGAATTATGGATTTTGTTTTGGTGTCAAACGCGCGATAAAAATCGCACAAGATTACAAAGATTCTATTACACTAGGACCGCTTATTCACAATGCCAAGGAGATTGCGCGTTTAAAACGAGATTTTAATGTGGATTTGAGTGAAGATTTGGAGAATCTAGAATCTGGTAGGAAGCTTATTGTTCGCACACATGGTATTCCCAAAAAAGATCTCCAAAGATTGCAAGATCAACACTTTGAGGTAATTGATGCGACTTGCCCATTTGTGCGAAAACCACAAATGATAGTCGAAGAGATGAGCAAAGAGGGCTATCAAATCATTGTGTTTGGAGATAAGGAACACCCTGAAGTAAAAGGTGTAGTGAGTTATGCACAAAATGGCGCACATATCATCGCTGGGCTAGAGGATTTGGAGTTTTTGAAATTACACAAAAAAATCACTCTTATTTCTCAAACAACTAAACAACCAGAAATTTTTGCAAAGATTGCGGGATATTTGAGTATGCGTGTGGCTGAAGTGCGAGTATTTAACACGATTTGTAACGCAACATTTGATAACCAAAGTGCAGCAGATTCACTAAGTAAGGAAGTGGATATTATGATTGTAGTTGGGGGCAAAAATTCTTCAAATACCAAACAGCTTTTATATATTTGTGAGAAAAATTGCGCAAGTTATCTCATAGAAGATGAACAAGAATTACAAAAAGAATGGTTTAAGGACAAGAAGGTTTGTGGTATTACAGCGGGTGCAAGCACACCAGATTGGATTATTGCTAAGGTTTGGCAAGAAATTATGAACTATTAGGAGAGGATATGCAAGTTTTACAGAGCATAGAGGCACTGAAGGCATTTAGAGAGAATCTAGGCACACAAAGTGTTGGGCTTGTGCCGACTATGGGTGCACTGCATAAGGGGCATATGAGCCTAATTCATCAATCTTGCACACAAAACACACATACAATTGTCAGTATTTTTGTCAATCCTACGCAGTTTGGAGTAAATGAAGATTTTAGTGCATATCCGCGCACATTAGAGCAGGATTTGGCATTGTGTGAGAGTTTAGGAGTAAGCGGAGTGTTTATCCCAAGCATAAATGAGATGTATCCAAGTGCCGATGAGCTTACGATATTACCACCTAAGATGATGGGGTATGTGTTGGAGGGTTTTGATAGACCAACGCATTTTGGGGGAGTGTTGCAGGTGGTATTAAAACTTTTTATGCTTGTGCGACCTCAAAAAGCTTATTTTGGCAAAAAAGATGCCCAACAAGTGCTTATCGTGCAAAAAATGTTGCAAGATTGGCATTTACCACTTGAAGTTATAGCATGTCCTATCGTGCGTGATGATGATGGATTAGCATTTAGTTCGCGAAATGTGTATTTAAGCCCACAAGAACGTGCTCAAGCATTTTGTATCCCCAAGACTATACAATGTATAGAATCTGCCATATCCCAAGGCGTGTATGAAGTGCAAGAACTTCATACACTTGTGCACAAAACCCTAGATTCTAGCAAGTCTCTTGTGCCGATGCATATTTTTTATACGTATTTTTGTGATTATAATCTTGCACCAATTGAAAAGATCCGCAAGGGAGAAAGCCTATTTTTACTTGCCGTGCGAGTTGGTAAGACAAGGCTTTTGGATAATCTTTGGTGTTAGTGGGTTGTGCGTGCGAGTGTAGCCAGAATCTGTCCAAAGCTAATGGCTGTATCATTGCTCGGGTATTGTGTGGGGAATTGTGCCTTAAAGCCATTTTTGGCTAGAAGTGAGGTAATTTTTTCACACAAACTTTTATTTGCAAAAACTCCACCGCCAAAAAATATTTCTTTTGAATCTGTTGTATGTTTTTGCGCTATGGCGAGTGCTATATGGCTTAGAGTATTAAAAAATTTTGTAACGATATACTTGGTGGAAAGTTTTTTGGCTATATCATCACAAAGTGCGTTGATAATTTCTCGTATCCCTAGATGTAAAGAACCTCTCCATATGATTGGATAATACTCTTTGGTGCGACTTTTGCACAGAGATTCTAAGGTTGCACCACATTGTCCATCATAAGTGGCATTTTGGCAAACACCCAAAAGATATGCCACACCATCAAAAAGCCTTCCTATGGAGCTTGTGCGTATGGTATTGAGGTTTTTTGCATGCATAAGGTTTAGGGTTTGTAATTCGTGTGTGCTGAAATTATGTGCTATGAGTTCTATATGTTTTGGTGCGAATTCTATAAGCAAGGCGAGAGCTATGCGCCGTATATCTGTGATAGCTTTTTCTCCACCAAGAAGACTAAATTCCTCTATGCTCACAACTCTTTTTGCATGATAAAGATTGCCTACAAAAACCTCTCCACCCCAAATATGTCCATCGCTTCCTAATCCTGTGCCATCCCATATAATGCCAAGATGTTGGGTGCTATTAGTGCTATGCCCATACTCGCCTAGTAATGCACAAAAATGCGCATAATGGTGCTGGACATAACACATATTTGCTTCTTTGAACCAAAGTTTAGAATGTTTAGAAACCTTGTTTGTATGTATAGATTGTGCAATCTCTTTTGCAAGTGCGCTAGAAGCGTATTGTGGGTGCATATCACACACATAGAATGTAAAATCTTTAACCTCTAACCCAAAAAATCCCAAAAGTGATTTAAGTGTATGGGTGTAGTGCTGTTGGGTAGCGAGGTTTGTAAGATCCCCAAGATATGGTGATAATAATGTATAACTCCCATCGGTTATACAAAAACTTGCCTTTTGGTTTGCACCAAATGCGAGAATTTTTGTAGGTGTGAATGGGGTGTGGAGTTTGTGTGTTTTTGGTGCAAAACCTCTAGCAAGGCGCAAGATTCTTGGTTTATTGGCTATGAAGCGCACAATGCTATCATCAATGCGATGCGTGATAGCACGATTATAGCTTAAGAGTGCATCGTGTGGTTTTTGTGGGATTGTCATAAGCTCTTTTGCTTGTATTGCAATGGGTGCACCACTTTGATTAGCGCTTGTAAAAATCAGTGGAGTTTGCAAGGCAGCACAAATAAGGTGCATAATGCCACTATAAGGCAATACAACGCCTATAGTATCTAATTGTGGTGCAATGAGGTGCAAACAAGTAGAATCTAACACGCAACCTTGTGCAAGATTTTTGCGTTTTGCAAGAAGCACAATCGGTGCTTGCGGACTTGATAGAATCTTGGATTGTGCGTTGGAGCAAAGCGCAAAGGTGCGAATTTGTTGTATATCCTTGCACATTATCACAAAGGGTTTATAGGGTCTATTTTTTCGCTTTCTTAGTGTGTGTAAGGCATTTGGCATATTTGCCTTGGCGACAAGAGCATATCCACCAATGCCTTTGATAGCGACAATTTCTCCGCGATTGAGTGCTTGGATTGTAGAATCTAGTGCAGCCTCATTGTAGGTTGTGTTCTCAAAGTTTAGCTGTATGCCACAAAGATTGCATGAAATGGGTTGTGCATGAAAGCGCCTATTACGTGGATTATGATAGTCTTTGGCACAAGATTCACAGAATCTAAATACAGACATTGTGCTATTTTGTCGTTCATAAGGTAGGGTGTAGAGCATACTATATCTTGCACCACATTGTGTGCAAGCACAAAAGGCATAGTTGGAAAATCGCCCATTGCTTTGCATATCTGCATAGCATTGTTCACACATAGCCAGATCTAGAGGTATCTCTAGCGCAAGTGGTGTGTTTGTATGCGTGTGGGGTAGAGTGTGAGATTGTACATAAAGGATAGAAAAGTCTTTGTAAGGGGTTTGTGGTGTGTATATTGTGTGGGTGATTGAAGTAATTTTGGCAGGTTTTGGAATGTGGCGTAAATGAGCAAGAAATATGGCGAGTTCTTGGCGTGTGATTTCATAAAGACATATTTCTACACACGTAGAGGTATTACATACAGAGCCTTTAAGATTCATAGTATGCGCGAGGTTATATACAAATGGGCGAAACCCCACACCTTGAATAATGCCAAAAACTTTTATGAGATAACTTTTCATAGGGGAATTATAATATTTTAATAGGCTTTTTGTGTGTAAGTGCGTATAATTTTATTTTTAGTCTTTAAGAATTGGAATGTGTTATGCAAGAAGATGCGATTCGTTGGAATAAGCGCCACAGCGATGGTTTTATGCCAAAACAATCAAGTGATATTTTACACACATATCAGCCTTTGTTAGAATCTTATACACAAAAAGGAAGCACAAAAGCACTTGATATAGCTTGTGGTAATGGGCGTAATGCGAAGTTTTTAGCAGCACTGGGATTTGAGGTTTTGGGCGTGGATATTTCACAAGTGGCATTAGATTCCCTTCAGGGAATAGAGCGCATTGATACATTATGCGCGGATTTGGATAGCTTTGATATTGCTAAGCAAATATATGATGTGGTGCTCAATTTTTATTTTTTGGATCGGAGACTTTTTGCTGGGATTAAAGATGGAGTAAAAAGTGGAGGGCTTGTGATATTTGAAACATTTTGTGCTCTGCCAAAAATCTATGATAAGGATATTTTTTGTGAATTTAATGAACAAAGAAGTCTTAAACACGCAGAATTACAAAAAGTATTTAGGGGGTGGAAAATTATCTATAATGCACTAAATCCTTTATATAGAAGCGTGAGTGAATCTGCCAAGGGCGTGTATCTCACGCAAACTTTTATCGCACAAAAGCCCTAAAATGTCAAAATTTTCGCTTCACCATAAGCTTATAAAGATTTTTTCTATTGCCCTGCCAAGTGGCGCTAATTCACTGCTTGATATGGCAAATATAACGATTGGTATGTATTTTATTGCGGATTTTTCCAAAGAACATATGATCGCACTTAATGTGGGTATGAGCTATATGATGATGCTTTTTGCAATCACGGCGATTTTTTTTATTGGGACAAGTGCACAAGTGTCTCGAGCCTATGGAGCCAAAGATTATCAACGCCTAAAAAGCATAATGGGCAATAATTTTCTTATCACGCTTTTTGTGTCTATTCCGCTTTTGATTGTGGCATTTATGGGTGGTGAGTTGTATTTGGATTGGATGGGTAATGGTGTAAGTGGCGAGACAAAACTCTTGGGTATGGAATATTTGGGAATTGTGGTGTTTGGAATTCCTGCCTTGATGATAAAAACAATTTGTATAGCCGGACTTTCTGCACTTGGTGATACCAAACGCATAATGTATATTAAATGCATCACCACTACGCTAAATATCATACTCAATTATGTATTTATTTTTGGTTTTGATTTTGGGATTTTTACGCTAGATTCATTAGGTATTTTTGGCGCAGGATTATGTAATGTGTGTATTACCTATCTTGAAGCATTGCTTCTTTTTGGTGTAATTTATATGCGCAAAAAAGTTATAGGCTTTACTTTTGTGTTACGCTTAGAGTATAGTAAAACAACATTTAGCGTTGGAATTCCTGCTGGTATCGAACGCTTTTTGACACTTTTTAGCCTTGTTTTGACACAAAAATTTATGAGTGATTATGGTGCTGATGTCATTGCAGGATTCCAAATAGGATCTAAGGTTGAAGCATTTATCCTTGCGTTTGGCTTTGGGTTTCAAGTTGCAGCTATGGCGCTTGTGGGACAGAGTTTGGGTAGAAAGCGTATGGATTTGGCATATGATTTTTTACACACACTTTTGTTGTATGCAAGTATTATGATGGGAATTTTGGGGCTTATGATTTGTGTGTTTGGCGTGGAATTATCTAGAATCTTTAACACCCAAGAAGCGGTATTGCGTGCGAGTTTGTATTATCTTATTGCAGTGGGCTTCTCTCAAGTGCCACTAGTGATTATTTTTTGCCTTGATGGAGCACTGCGTGGGGTAGGTGCGACTAAACTTTCTCTTATGATCAATGCTATGAGTATTTGGGTATTGCGGATTATACCGATGTATATATGTGTGCTTTATCAAGGCGATGTGCGCTTTGTGTTTGGTATGATTTTTGTGGAGACATATTTACGCGCATTGATTTTTTGGATTATTTTTAAGAGTAGGGTTTGGGAGAAATTTATCAAGCGTTTTTAGAAATGCTAGAGGCATTATGGTGTGTAAGAATCTCTGTAAGAATCTCTGGAATGTCGTTGTTGGCATTAATAGTGTGATGTGCTACTTTGGTATAGAGATTCTGACGCTCAAGATAGAGTGCTTTGACTTGTGCTTGGTCACTAAAAAGAGGGCGTTTGTTACGTTGTTGGTGATCAAGTCGTGCAAGGATCGTTTCAAAATCACTTTGTAAATAATAAATCTCTCCTAAGGTGTTTATGTTATTAAAGATTGGCATTCCTCCGCCTGTAGCAATGATAGCATTAGATACATTAGCACTAAGCCACCCAATGACTTGAGATTCTAACTCGCGAAATTTCTGCTCACCATATTGCGCAAAAATTTCAGGAATATGTTGATTGTATGTCGTTTGGATAAGTGAATCTGTATCGAGTAAAAATCGCCCAATTTTTTGTGCGAGAGCTGAACCTATCGTGGTTTTGCCACTGCCCATAAAGCCTATAAGCACAATGTTTGACATTATTTAAACTCCAACATATAACCATCGCGTTGCGCATTAATGTCATAGGCATATTGTCCATCGAGTTCAAGCGAGATTCGATAAAAATTTTCGTGGCTAGAAAATACGACTTGTTTTATGTATTTTTTGTCTAGGATTTGTGTTTGATTGATGGCTTTATCCATACCTTCAAAATCTAAGACAATGCGGTAAGGGTTTGGCAAAATAAAGTGTCGCACATTTGGGTATTGGGTAGTGATAAAGATTGTATTATTATCAAAAATAAGCTCAAAGTCTCCGAATTTAAGGCGTTTTTCACCAGTATATTTTTTGCCTATAGCCTTCTGTGTAAGTTCTAGTGGATAATGCCAATCAATGTTTTGGTATATTTGAAGTTCTTTGGTTGATATGGTGCCATCGATATTTTGGTATGTGATGTTCACTTTTTGTAGCACACGCGCGGTAGATGGCAAAGCAATTTCTATATCTTGAAAAAATTCTTTTTTTGGTTTTCTTTGATTATGCTGTTCTTCTTTTGGGGTGATAGAGGGCTCAAAAGGATCTTCTCTAGCAATGAGGATACCCCAGCATATAAGCAGTGCAATGATGTATTTCATTTTGGTTCTAACCCCTTAAGCTCAAAAATATCTTTTTGAATCTTCGCATTTTGCTTTTGGAGCAAATCGACTTCTTGGAGTAATTTTTCTTGCTGTTTGCGCAAACTTAGTAGCGTGTGGAGTGAGGCATTCCCAAAGAGTAGGAATGTGCTATAAGACAAAAGCACCATCAACACCGAAGAAATGACAAGAAATGTTTTATTAATCTGCATCCATCGCTTGAATCTCGAGGGCTGTTGATAGAGCTCTTGCATACCCATTCTTTGTATTATTTCTTAAAGAGTTGTGTGCCTAAATACTCGCTATTAGAAAGTTTAGATTCTATTTCTAAGAGGCGATTGTATTTTGCAATCCTTTCACTTCTAGCTGTAGATCCTGTTTTTATTTCACCAGTATTAAGCGCAATAGCAAAATCCGCAATAAAGTTATCTTCACTTTCTCCGCTTCTATGACTCATAATGCATTTATAAGCATTGCGTTGTGCGAGTCGCACCGCCTGCATGGTTTGTGTGATAGTACCTATTTGGTTAGGTTTTATCAAAATAGCATTAGCGATATTTTTTTCAATTCCTTGTGCGAGAATCTTTTTGTTAGTTACAAATAAATCGTCGCCTACAAGCTGAATCTTATTTCCAAGTCGTTGTGTGAGATAACTCCACCCCTCCCAATCATCTTCACTCAAGCCATCTTCGATAGAAACAATAGGATATTTTTGCACCATTTCCTCATAATATGCCACAAGTTCTTGCGAAGTTAGTTTGCGCCCTTCTCCTGCAAGATGATACATACCGCTTTCATCGATAAGTTCGCTACTAGCGACATCAAGAGCGATAGCAATCTCATCACCAGGTTTATATCCTGCTTTTTCTATGGCTTGGAGGATAATTTCAATAGGTTGTGTATTGCTTGTAAGATTAGGTGCAAAACCTCCTTCATCACCGATACTTGTGATGTGATTTTGCTCATTAAGAATCTTTTTGAGATATTGATACACTTCCGCACTAGCACGTAGTGCCTCACTAAAACTATCAAAGCCTAATGGCATAATCATATATTCTTGAAAATCTACCGTGTTATCAGCGTGGCTACCACCATTGATGATATTCAGCATAGGCACAGGCAATACAAGTGCATTTGCGCCACCTAAATAACGATAAAGCGGTATATGGAGGCTTTTTGCTGCTGCACGAGCAGTCGCCATAGAAACACCAAGCGTGGCGTTAGCACCAAGTTTAGAGAAATTTTGTGTGCCATCTAGATCTTTAAGTGTTGCATCAATTAGTCCTTGATCGTATGGACTAGCACCTACTAAGGCTTCACATATGCTAAGATCAACATTTTCACAAGCTTTTAAGACCCCTTTACCTAAAAAGCGATTTTTGTCGCCATCGCGTAATTCTAGCGCTTCTCTTTTACCTGTGCTTGCACCACTTGGGACGATAGCACTTTCTTTTGTGCCATCATTTAATTCTACAATTGCCTTAATGGTTGGGTTACCTCGTGAATCTAGCACCTCTTGTGAATAAATCTTGCTAATACGCACCATATTTGCTCCTCTTTGTTAGATTTTTTAGAGTTCCTCTTCCTCTGGCTCATCAGGAAGTGGCAAAATTTCATCTTTTATGCCAATTTGCTCACGGATCTTGTTTGTAATTTCTTGGGCAATTGTTGGGTTTTCTTTTAAAAACACTTTTGCATTTTCGCGCCCTTGCCCAAGCTTCATATCGCCATAAGAAAGCCATGCTCCGCTTTTATCAATGATGTCAAGCTTGATACCATAATCAATAATTTCACCCTCTTTGCTAATGCCCTCACCAAACATAATATCAAATTCCGCTTCCCTAAATGGCGGTGCCACTTTGTTTTTGACCACCTTTGCTTTTGCGCGATTACCGATATTTTGTTCATTTTGTTTGAGAGTGGCAATGCGTCGTATGTCTATGCGCACACTCGCATAAAATTTGAGGGCATTACCACCTGTGGTTGTTTCTGGACTCCCATAGCCCATCATTCCAATTTTCATACGAATTTGATTGATAAAAATAAGTGTGGCATTCATCTTGTGTAAAACACCTGTGATTTTGCGTAGCGCGTGGCTCATAAGCCTCGCTTGTAAGCCTACATGTTGATCGCCCATATCACCATCAATTTCTGCTTTTGGTGTGAGGGCTGCCACAGAATCTATAACGATAAGATCTACTGCTCCACTGCGTGTAAGTGTCTCTAGGATTTCGAGTGCTTGTTCGCCATTATCTGGTTGAGAGACAAGGAGATTTTGTGTATCTACACCAAGATTTTTTGCATAATACACATCTAGTGCGTGTTCTGCATCGATAAATGCTGCAATGCCACCATTTCTTTGGCATTCTGCCACAATTTGTAATGCTAGTGTCGTTTTACCACTAGATTCAGGACCATAGATTTCTATAATTCTGCCCTTTGGCACACCACCTATGCCAAGCGCCATATCAAGCCCTAGTGAGCCTGTAGAGATTGCATCGATTTTTTCTACTTGTTTATCCCCAAGTCGCACAAGCGCACCCTTACCAAATGCCTTATCAATCTGCTTGAGTGCAAGCTCGATGGCTTTTTGCCGTTTTTCATCTATCGCCATTCTTATCCTTGTTGTAAAAGTGATTTTAAATCTTGGGATTGTATCTTATAAGTTTGAAAAATATCTTTAAAAACCCAAACAAATTTTTAAAGCGATTTTTGTTACAATGTCCATGACACAAAAGATTTAAGGATATTATAGTGATGAAACACCCACAATCTATACCGCAATATTTATTTAGCAAAAAGCGACATCTTAGTGTCGCACATAGCCCCGATGCTGATGATTTATTTATGTATTATGCGATCAATTTTGGTTGGGTGGATTCTACACAAGTGGAATTTAGTGCGTGTGCTGAAGATATACAGACGCTCAATGAAGCAACCCTGCAAGGTGAGTATGATATTAGCGCGATTTCTTTTGGATTGTATCCGCTTGTTTGTGAGGATTATGCACTATTGCGGACAGGTGTGAGTTTTGGGAATGGCTATGGACCAAAGCTTATTAAAAAACGCACTACTACACTAAAAAGAGACTTCAAGGTTGCGCTAAGTGGTGCACATACGACAAATGCCTTACTTTTCGAGCTTGCATATCCACATGCACGCATTGTCTATAAAAATTTTCTTGAGATAGAATCTAGTGTATTAAGTGGCGAGGTGCAAGCGGGTGTGCTTATCCACGAATCTATTTTGGGCTATGATGAAAGTTTGGTTGTTGAAGCAGAATTGTGGGATATTTGGTGTGATCTCAATAAACACGATTTACCTTTACCCTTGGGTGGTATGGCATTGCGTCGATCACTACCCCTTACTATCGCACTAGAGTGTGAATCTATGCTTACTAAGGCGGTGGAAATAGCTGTGCATAATAAAGCATTGCTTTCGCAAATGCTTTTAGAACGCAATCTTATTAGGGTAGATTCTGCTAAGCTTGAGACATATCTTAATCTCTATGCAAATACAGATTCTATCACACTAAATCCCGTGCAGATTCAAGCTATTGATATGTTGTTTAAG
Organism: Helicobacter equorum; assembly: GCF_900198655.1. Taxonomy (GTDB): domain Bacteria; phylum Campylobacterota; class Campylobacteria; order Campylobacterales; family Helicobacteraceae; genus Helicobacter_F; species Helicobacter_F equorum. The sequence goes on from NZ_FZPO01000015.1 coordinate 116,496, forward strand.
CTTGGATTTGAGGCAGGGTTTTATCCCAATCTCATATATGCCACACAACATATGTTACCCCAAGAATATCTTGCACAACGATTTTCTTAAAATACATTAAGAAGGATTTTTATGGCATCGCAATTTGTCTATAACCTCTCGAGTCTTGTAAAAATTCTTACACCCAGTGTGCTTACGCGCGTAAGAGCAGAATCTAGGATTACAAAGTTTTTGGCGAGCTTAGATTCTAAGGCATATGAGGGATTTGCGTTGCAACTTGGGTTATATCATCGCGTGTGCACACCTTTTACTATCACTCCTCTTAGTGATACAGTCCAAAGCACCTATGAGCGACTTGGCACATATCCACCGCATTACGGAAGCATCAAAGAAAGCTATAAGTGGCGGCGTTTTAGCACATACCATTATGATATGCGATCATATGCGCGGTATTTTGATGAGAATCTTAAAGTGTATTATGGGTTTGGCGATGTGAATTATTATTTCACACAACCAAGCATTACCAAATCGCGACCCATTAGTGAATCTAATCAAAATTCTATTGTATTAAAGCTTGAGCAAAATAGGCATTTTACCTTTATCAAAGATCCTTATACATTTTCAGAAAAACAAGATCGTATTTTCTTTCGTGGAGCGTGTTATCAAGAGCATAGATCAAGATTTTTAGAGCAATTTTTTGACGCACCATTTTGTGATATCGGACACACGGGTAGTAAGTCTGTGCATACACAATACCTAAAACCCAGAGTATCCATCGCTAAGCATTTGCCTTATAAATTTCTTTTAAGTTTAGAGGGTAATGATGTGGCGAGTAACCTAAAATGGGTGCTTAGTAGCAATTCTTTGTGTATGATGCCACGCCCAAAATACGAAACATGGTTTATGGAATCTA